>CAYZGY010000189.1:0-3992 GCA_964478085.1 uncultured Planctomycetia bacterium | reverse complement strand
AAAGGAGGGAGAATCGCCCGCGGCCTTGCCGAAGATGCGATTGCCGTCGTCACCGTAGAGGCACTTCCAGTTCGCGGGACGCCAGTAGTCGTACCAGAGTCGGTTCTTCTCCGCGATCGCATCGCGCAGGACGGGATCGTCGTTGCGTTCGACCCCGAGCGATTTCGCGATCGTGGCCGCGACCACACCGTGCGCCGCCTCGGTCAATTGCGTGCCGTCGGTCGTCAGACGAGTTCCCGCGCGTGCGAGCTCGAGAAGCGGAGCGTAGACATCGACGAAGAGCAGCTCTCGACGCTGCGCGAGCTCCCGAACGGATCCGGCGAAGAGCTCGACGTCCTTGTTGCGGCGAGAGAGATCGGGCAGAAGCGGATCCGCACGCTCGAACGGCGTCGGCGAGACGAGCACGACGCGTTTGGCCCGTTTCTGCCAGGCGTCGATGAGGCCTTCGTACGACTTGACGAATCGCTCGACGCCATCCTCGCCGTCGAGCGACTCGAACTGCCCGAACTGCGCGAAGACGATCGTCGCCCCGACACGCTCGAGCTGCTTCGGCCAATCTCCGAAGGCCCCCTTGCGCCATCGCTCGTGCACCGTGCTCTGCTTGAAAACCGTGTCGCCCTCCCACGACATGTCGCGGAACTGCGGCTTCTTGGCGATGAACGCGCGCGTCAGAGCCGCCTCGAGGTACGGCAGCTTCTGGGCACGGACGAAGTGAGTGCCACCGACGAAGGCGACGATGTCATCGTCCTCGATCTGGAAGGCCGGGAGCGGGTTCGCCAGAACCGCAGCTGGAGACAGCACCGAGACAAGCGCGCTTACGAGCAGCAGAAAACGCATTCGCTTCACATCCTGAACGAGGTCATTGGGGATGCCGAAAGAATCGGATTTCATTGTCGGAGCCGGCGGCCGGGTTGTCGACCCCGTTCACTCCTCGAGGTTGGTGTTCTTCGTGTCCGGGGCGAACCAGATCACGGCCATCCCGATGAGGAACACGAAGCTCGTCACCGATCCGATCCGGGAGTAGTCCTTGTCGAACCACTCAGCGAAATAGCCGGTCAGGAACACGGTTCCCGCAGCCAGAAAGCGCCCGAAATTGAAACTCACACCGGACCCTGTCGAGCGAACGCGGGTCGGAAACAGCTCGGGCAGACACAGAGGCAACCAACCGAAGAACATCGTGCTCCAAAACCCGAGCGCGCCGACGATCCACAAGAACTGCCCATCGTCGGGCTGGAGCGCACGGAAGAGATACTGCGACAGCGCCAGCGAAAACACGCTCATCAAGAAGAACGACAGACGACGGCCGACCCAAGCCGCCACCAGACCGCCGAGGACGCTACCGGCCATTCCACCCACCGCACGATAGAACTGCGTGTCGGCCTTGATCGTATGGTCGGCAACCTCGAGGTTGGAGCCGAACTGATCGGCCCACTGGATCGCCCAACCCGTCGCTCCCCAACCACCGATGAGCGGGACGGACCCGAGAACGATTCCGACGAGCGTCACCTGGAGGATGGGCGGGCTGAAGATCTCTTGAACGCCCCCCGTCCGCTTCGCTGCCGATTCCTTCTCGGCGCCCCCCTCTCCCGCGTCCTCGTCCTCGCGCTCTGCTCGCCTCTTGATCCAAAGCGGAGACTCGGGAAGAGCGAAGAACGCCAGGACACCGATGACGATCGGCGCCGCACCCAAGACGAGAATCCAACGCCAGTCTTCCGGAGTGACCTTGTAGTGTCCGGCGATCTTCGCCATCAGTGCGATGCCGACATTTGCGGCCATTCCCATGACGCCGGCGAGCATCGGCCGCGAGATTCGTGACCAAGCCTCGGCGACGAGCGAGACCCCGTTAGGCCAAGTGCCACCGACTCCGAGACACGTGATGAACCTGAGCAGGAGCAGCTGCCACTCGCTCTGAACGAAGTACGTCAGGCCCGAGAAGAGCGAGAACCAGCAGACTGCGAGCGCGAGCCCCTTCGAACGACCGAAACGATCGCCGATCCAACCGAAGAGCAGACCGCCGAACGCCGCGCCGAACAGGAACGCGCAGATGAGCCACGGCGTCCACTCGTCGATCGACCCGGCCCCCTCGGCGCCGAGCAGATCGGTCGCCGCGGATCGCATCGCGACGCTCGTGATCGACATCTGCGTCCCGGCAAACATCCAGCCGAGGAATCCGAAGATCAAGATCAGGGCGCGGCCCCGCGTCGTCAAACCGCCATCGTGGCTCTTCGATTCGTTCATCGGTATAGTGTCCTCCTCCACCGGAAACCGCGCCGACCGCGCGACGTTCGAAACTGACGTTCTACGCAGGAGCCGTCCATCGATGCAACCAAGTTCGAAGCCCTTCGGGATCGGCGTCATCGGAGCGACCGGGTTCATCGGCACTCCGTACCGCGCCGAAATCCGTGCCTGCGGTGATCGCGCGAAGATCGTCTCGCTCTGCGCACGCCGTCGCGATCGGCTCGAAAAGGCTGCCGAAGAAGACGGTGCGAGTCACATCACGGACGATTGGCGCGAGGTCGTCGAACATCCCGATGTCGATCTCGTCCTCGTCCTGACTCCCGACGCGCTCCACCGCGAGCCCGTGCTCGCCTGCGCGGAGGCCGGCAAACACCTCGTCTGCGAGAAACCGGTGGGCGTCAACGTCGAGGAAGCCGCCGAAGCCTGGCGGGCCTACCAAGGCAGCAGGCTCGCGCACTTCGTTCCTCTTTGGACGCGTTACTTCGCCCCGTTCGCACGCGCTCGTGAGCTCGTGCAGGAAGGGGTACTCGGTGAGATCCGCGCGATCGTCTACCGCTGGCAGAATCCACGCCCCGAGGCGATTCCATTCACCTGGCGCGACGACGCGACGCTCTCGGCCGCCGGTAGCATCGCCGACGTCGGCTCGCACGCTTACGACGCGGTTCGCTGGATCACGGGCCTCGAGGCCAGGCGCGTCCTGACGCACGCAGCGACCGTAAGTCCGCCGAAACCCGATCTCGGCGCCATCGATCTCGGCGAAGCGATCTCCTGGGGTGAAGAGCACGCGAAGAGCGACAGCCCCGAGCTCAAACGCGGCACGACCTACGACTACGGCAGCATCGCCGTCGAGCTCGAGAACGACGTCACGGGCGTCTTCGTGCTCTCCCACGCCTCGCATTTGCGCAAGGGACTCTGCCCCGAGCTCGAGCTTCACGGGACGAAGGCTTCGCTCGGCATCGATCGTATCCGCTCGCGACTGACGATCGCGAAACCCGGCGTCGACGGAGAGCACCTCGAGGATCTGCCCGATCCGGCGGCCGACGGCAAGCTCTGGAACCGCTTCGAAAACTACGTCTTCCCCGCACTGGAAGCACAGCTTAGCGAAGACGGTGCCGCCGTGGACCTGGCGACGCAGACGGACCACCCGACGCTCCACACGGGCTGGCGCGTGCAGATCTTCACGGATGCGGCAGCGGCGTCCGCCGAACGCGGCGCTTGGGTTTCGCTGTCGGAGATTGACCCAGACGTGTAGCACAAAGCTCTCACCAGAGTAGTAGTCAGGCGTCTCAACTCTCGGAGCCGCGACTCGATCCGTCGAACAATTTCTGCTCGCAGACCGATATCTTATTGACAGGTTTTCGGAGCACGAGATTCAGAAGTCGGCCTCGTGCACCTGACGACTCGCTCACGTCGCGATCTTCCTCTCTACCGTGCGATCGACACGAAGCACGAGCCTGACGTCGTCGAGAGTCGCGTTCGTTCGACCACGCGCCATCTGATGCGCCCGAGAACCGGGTGGTATGATTCTTCCCTCGGCAGTCTGAAACGGAAGGGGACACGAGGAGGAACGGAGCGATGGGCACGACGCTTTCGATCTCCGCGGGGGATCTTCACAAGATACTTCTTCAAACGCACGCGATCGGGAACTTGGCTCGCAGACGCTTCGCCGACGCATTGCGAGCGTTGAGTGAGGAGAAGCTCTATCGCAAGCTCGGCTTCTCGACGATCGTCTCGTACGCCGAAACGACCTTCGG
>CAYZGY010000188.1:6661-11286 GCA_964478085.1 uncultured Planctomycetia bacterium | reverse complement strand
CCCGCCGTCGTTCACGCGAGAGCACGCCGCGAGTTCATCTGGTTCGTCGAGAACGGCTTCGTCCACGACTTCCTCGGTGGCAACGCGGTCGCGGCGCACGATATCGAGATGAGCCTCTTCGGCTCGGCGCTCGGCGTCGGCGAGAACGGCTTGCCTCTCCCGGACGGACACGCGCTTCACCTTCGCGCGATCAACGAAGTTCGCCACGCAGGTTCGATCCGCGCGCTCATTCAAAAAGGCGAGCTGCGCGACGGGATCATGCACTCGCTCGTCGAAAACGACGTCCCGTACGTTCTCGCGGGCTCGATTCGCGACGACGGCCCCCTCCCCGACGTGATCACGGACAGCCTCGAGGCCCAGAACGCGATGCGCGAGGTCGCGGTGCGTGCCTCGATGGTCGTCGTCATCGCGACCCAACTCCACGGCATCGCCTTCGGCAACATGCTCCCGACGACGACGGGAGAAGACGACTCGAAGCGCGAGCTGACCACCGTCTGTGTCGATCAGACCGAATTCGCGGTCAACAAGCTCCACGACCGCGGCTCGCACCAGGCCTTCGGCGTCGTAACGAACGCGCAGGACTTTCTCCGATCCTTGCGCTATTCCGTGCTCGAGTTCGGCGAATAAGCTCGCGAGCACGCGACAAAGTCTCGATTTCCCCCCTTCCGGTGGCGGTTCGCCACGCCGTAAGGTCGAGTAGGGAAGTAGGAGAAGAACATGACAAGTCGTCACGCTCGAGTGGTCACGGGAATCGCCCTCGTGTTCGTCGCCGTCGTCAGCCCTCGCACGTCGTGGGGATATTGCACGGGAGAAGGAATGCCGAACCCCGCTGTCGGCAGCCCTTTCGCCACTCCTCCAAACGCGGCCACGTGGAAAGTCATCAATATCGATTGTGATCCTCCGCACGTCGATGGTCCCTTCGCGCTTCCGGACGCGCCCAATCCGTCGAATCTGCCCGTCGTCGACCCGAATCCGGGTGGCTTCCTCAGCCCGCTCCAGTTCGGCCAGAGGAACCTCGGTCGCTAGGCTCCGGGTCGCGACGACGTGATTCGACCGGACAAGTGCTGCCCCCTACATCCATCTCCACGGCGAGCTCGTCAGCGTCGACGACGGCGACGACACGCTCGACGACGCGGAACACGTCGACCCGATCGGCAGCTGTTGTGGTCACGGTGGCATCGTCTACTTCGACGCCGAAGGAAGCGTCATCCCGCCCGAGGAGGTCACGGTCAAGAAGTTCCTGCGAGCCGACGCGAACCGAGACTCCGCCGTCGACTTCTCCGACGCGGTGAACCTGATCGGCAAAGTGCTCTTCCCGAATCGACCGCGCCCGTGTGAGGACGCGCTCGACACCGATGACGACGGTGACGTCGACAACGCTGATTCGATCTACGTCTAGGGTCGAGTTCCTGCGTAATCACCGAGTTCAGCGTCTCGAGCTGTACTTCTCGTACCACTCGTGCTAACCAGGCAGGACACGCCACGCCTGGAGGCCTCCTCGTGACCTCATCCCGCAAGCTCGGAATCTTTGCCATCATCGGCCCTGGCCTGCTCGTCGCTGCGACCGGTGTCGGCGCTGGCGACCTCGCGACCGGCGCGATCGTCGGGCAGAAGCTCGGCGTCGCCGTTCTTTGGGCCGTGCTCGTCGGAGCGGCTCTCAAGTTCATCGTCAACGAAGGGCTCGCGCGCTGGCAGCTCGCGACGGGGTCGACGTTTCTCGAAGGAGCGACCTCGAGGCTCGGCAAGATCGTCCTGTGGATTTTCCTGCCGTACCTGCTGATTTGGTCGGTCTACGTCGGCGCGGCCCTGATCAGCGCCTCGGGCGCGGCGATGCACGCGCTCGTTCCGGGAGCCTTCGAAGACGCGGAGACGGGCAAGACGGTCTTCGGGATTATCCAGAGCCTCGTCGGCGTCGGACTCGTGCTCGTCGGCGGGTACAAGCTCTTCGAGAAGATCATGGGCGTCGCGATCGTCGTGATGTTCATCACGGTCCTCGTTACGGCGTTCCGGCTCGATCCGGAGATCGTCGAAGTGCTCCGCGGTCTCTTCGTGCCGGCGAAGGAGACGATCACGGGAGACGGCCTGGCGTCGGCCATCGCGCTCCTCGGCGGAGTCGGGGGCACGGTCACCGTGCTCTGCTACGGCTATTGGATCCGCGAGGAAGAACGTCACGGTTCGGGCGATCTCAAAACCTGCCGACTCGACCTCGCGGTCGGCTACTCGGTCACCGCGATCTTCGGGCTCGCGATGGTGATCATCGGAAGCCGTGTCGAGGCTTCGGGCAAAGGCGCGACGCTGCTCGCCGATCTCGGACGTGCGCTGGGCGCCGAGCTCGGCACGACGATGAAATGGATGTTCCTCATCGGAGCTTGGGGCGCGATCTTCAGCAGCCTGCTCGGGGTCTGGCAAGCAGTTCCCTACCTCTTCGCGGACGTCTGCGATCTCATCCGACGGCCTCGTGTCCGAGGTGAGGAGCCGCACGCCTCGCGAACGATCGACACCCGCGGCCTGCCCTACCGTGCGTACCTGGTCGGTATCGCGATCGTGCCGATGCTCGGGCTCGTCGTCGACTTCCGCAAGGTGCAAACCGCCTACGCGATCTTCGGCGCGTGCTTCGTTCCGCTCGCGGCCATCGGGCTGCTTCTTCTCAACGGCCGAGCGGACTGGATCGGCGCCCGTTACCGTAACCGCCCCCTAACCGTCGTCCTGCTGGCACTTTCCGTCCTGTTGTTCGGCTGGTTCTTCTGGCCCCGCGTCGAAAAGGCCCTCTGAATCCCACAGCAGGCGCCCTTTGCCCCGCCGCCCCTCTCCGGATAAAATCGCTCGCTGGTTCGTTCTTTCTTCAACGCAAGGCCCAAAAGACCATGCCAGCGACCCGCGCGACCGTCGGCCTCCCTGTCGGCCCAGGACGTCCTCTTCAATCGCGACGTCCGCCCGATCCTCTCCTCCAAGTGCTTCCAGTGCCACGGCCCGGACAAGCACGAGCGGAAAGCCCGCCTGCGTTTCGACGATGAGAAAGGCGTCCGCCGCGCGTTCAAGTCGAAGGACCTCGAGAAGAGCAAGGGCTGGCTCCGCATCATCAGCGAGGATCCGGACGAGGTCATGCCGCCCCCGGATTCTCACCTCGAGATAGAGGCCGACGAGATCGCGACGATTCGCCGTTGGATCGAGCAAGGCGCCGCGTGGGAAGGGCACTGGTCCTTCCAGCCGCCGCAGAAGCCCGAGGTCCCGAAGGTCAAACAGACGAGCTGGATGCGCAATCCCATCGATGCGTTCATCCTCTCACGCCTCGAGCGGGAAGGACTCTCGCCGACGAGCGAGGCCGACAAGGAGCGCCTTCTCCGGCGTGTCACGCTCGACCTGACCGGACTGCCTCCGACGATCGCCGAGATCGAGGCGTTCCTCGCGGACAAGAGCGCCGACGCCTACGAGCGCGTCGTCGACCGCCTCCTCCAGTCGCCCCACTTCGGCGAGCGCATGGCTCTCGCGTGGATGGACCTCGCGCGCTACGGCGACTCGAGCGTGTTCCACGCCGACGGTCCCCGCGACATGTGGCCTTGGCGCGACTGGGTGATCCGCGCGTACAACCAGAACAAGCCCTTCGACGACTTCACGATCGCGCAGCTCGCCGGTGACCTGCTCCCCGAGTCCACGATCGAGCAGAAGATCGCGACGGGCTTCAACCGCAACAACGCGACGACGGACGAGGGCGGCGTGATCGCAGAGGAGTTCCGCGTCGAGTACGCCGTCGACCGCGTCAGCACGACCTCGCTCGTCTGGCTTGCGCTTTCGATGGAGTGCGGCCAGTGCCACGATCACAAGTACGACCCGATCTCGCAGGAGGAGTACTACAGCTTCTACGCGTACTTCAACCAGGCGGCCGATCCGGGCATGCAGACGCGCGGCGGGAATCAGAAACCGACCGTCAATGTCCCGAACTTCGGGCTCCGGGGCCGCGTCGCGGAGCTCGAGAAGAGCGTGAAGGACCTCGAGGCGAAGCGCGCCGCACGCTCGGGCGAGGTCGAGAAGGAGTTCGTCGCCTGGCTGACGGAGTCGGAGAAGAAGGTCGCCGGCCAGGAAGTCGCGGAGATGCCGACCGACACCGAGTTCTTCATCTCGCTCGACGAGGCGAAGGGCCCCAAAGCCGTCGCGAAGCTGAAAGACGGCAAGACGGTGGACGGCAAGATCCACGGCAAGAAGCACCGCCGCAAGGATGGTCGCCACGGCGGCGCGTTCCACTTCGACACGGGTAACTGGATCGAGTACGCGGAGCTCGGCGACGTCGAGCGCACCGACTCGTTCAGCTACGGCGCTTGGATTCGCTTGCCGAAGAACGGCACGGGCTCGCCCTTCGCTCGCATGGACAACACGGACGCGTTCCGCGGTTGGGACATCGGCGTCTCGAACGGACACGTCCACATGCACCTGATCCACCGCTGGGACAGCGACGCGCTCAAAGTGCAGACGAAGTCGAAGCTCGCCAATGACCGTTGGCAGCACGTCTTCGTCACGTACGACGGCTCGAGCCGCGCGGCCGGCGTGAAGATCTACATCGACGGCAAGACGCAGGACCTCAAGGTCGAGAAGGATCAGCTCAAGAGCACGATACGCACGAAGAAGCCGCT
>CAYZGY010000188.1:4082-6651 GCA_964478085.1 uncultured Planctomycetia bacterium | reverse complement strand
GCTCCACCTCGGCCGACGCTTCTCGAGCGAGGCTTACCGTGGTGATCTCGACGACGTCCGCTTCTACCGCCGCACGCTCAACGCCGCCGAGGTCTCGCAACTCGCGGGCGCCGATCCGATCGGACCGATTCTCAAGATCGCCCGCGACAAGCGCAGCGAGGAGCAGTCGAAGCAGCTGCGCCAACACTACCTGACGACGATCGACGCCGAGTACCAGCGCCTCGGTGACGGGATCGGCAAAGCACGTGGCGATCTTGCCGCGGCCAACAAGCCCGTCAGCACGGTCATGGTGATGCAGGACGTCGGCAAGATGCGACCGACCTTCGTCCTCGAACGTGGAAACTACGCGTCCCCGAACAAGGAGCGCGGCGTTCAGCCTGGTGTTCCGGCGGCCCTTCCCCCGCTCCCCGAAGGAGCACCAGCCAACCGCCTCGGGCTCGCGCAGTGGCTCGTCCGCAAGGACCACCCGCTGACGGCGCGCGTCGCGGTCAATCGATACTGGTACCAGTTCTTCGGCACCGGCATCGTCAAGACGATCGAGGACTTCGGCGCGCAAGGCGAGTGGCCGAGCCACCCCGCGCTGCTCGACTGGCTCGCCGTCGACTTCGTCGAGAGCGGTTGGGACATCAAGCGCATGATCCGCCAGCTCGTCACCTCGGCGACATACCGGCAGAGCTCGGCGTCGACGGCGAAGCTGCAAGATGTCGACCCGGAAAACCGCCTGCTCGCACGCGGTCCGCGCTTCCGCCTCCAAGGCGAATTCATTCGCGACGTCGCTCTCGCGTCGAGCGGGCTCCTCGTCCCGAAGGTCGGCGGCAAGAGCGTCAAGCCGTACCAGCCGCCAGGACTCTGGAACGAGGTGAGCCTGAGCGGCAACGTACGCTTCCGCCGGGACAACGGCGAAGCGCTCTATCGTCGCAGCATGTACACGTACTGGAAGCGCTCCGCGCCGGCGCCCTCCTTGACGATCTTCGACGCACCGACGCGCGAGAAGTGCGTCCCGCGTCGCTCCCGCACGAACACGCCTCTCCAGGCGCTCGTGACGCTCAACGATCCGCAGTTCGTCGAGGCCGCTCGTGTGCTCGCGACGCGATCCGTGCGAGAGGGCGGCAAGACACTCGAGGAGCGCATCACATACGCGCATCGTCTCGTCACCGGAACGAAGCCGCGCGCGGCGACGCTCGCGCTCCTCCAAGAAGCTTACAGCGAAGAGCTCGAGATCTTCAGAAATGATCCCGAGCGCGCGAAGAAGCTGCTCTCGATCGGAGAGTGGAAGCGGGACGAGTCGCTCGATCCCGCCGAGCACGCCGCACTCACGATCGTCTGCAGCTTGATCCAGAATCTCGACCAATCGCTGACTCGTGGTTGATCCACAGAGAACCGGAGAAGGACCCGTGAATCCCGTCGAAGAGAACGCTCTCCAGCATACTCGTCGTCAACTTCTCGCCTCGAGCTCGAAGGCCATCGGCGCTGCGGCGCTCGCTTCGCTGCTCGGTCAGGACCGTGTGGCCAGTGCAGCTGGCGCCGAGAGTGCAGCCGGTCACTCCCACCGCCTCCCCGGCCGGCCTCACTTCGCCCCCAAGGCGAAGCGCGTGATCTACATGTTCATGTGTGGCGGCCCGTCGCACATCGACACCTTCGACTTCCACCCCGAGCTGCGCAAGCTGCACGGCCAGGAGCTCCCGGCTTCCGTGCGCATGGGCCAACGCATCACGGGCATGACCTCGGGACAGAAGTCCTTCCCCGTGGTCGCGCCGATGTTCGAGTTCCAGCGCTACGGTCAGCACGGCACGTGGGTCAGCGAGATCCTGCCGAACACGGCGGAGATCGTCGACGACATCACGATCATCAAGTCGCTCCACACCGAGGCGATCAACCACGACCCGGCGATCACGTTCATCAACACGGGCGTCCAGCAGCCGGGCAAGGCGAGCCTCGGCTCGTGGGTCAGTTACGGTCTCGGTTCTCCGAACAAGGACCTGCCCGCCTACATCGTGATGATCTCGCGAGGACCCGGACAGAAGCAGGCGCTCTACTCGCGCCTCTGGGGAAGCGGCTTCCTGCCCTCTCGCCACCAGGGCGTCAAGATGCGCTCGGGCGCCGATCCGGTGCTCTACCTCAACAACCCCGACGGCGTCGACCGTCCGATGCGACGTCGCATGCTCGACCGTCTCGCGAAGATCAACGAGTCGGAGTTCGACGAGTTCCAGGATCCCGAGACGAAGACGCGCATCGCGCAGTACGAGATGGCGTTCCGCATGCAGGCGTCCGTACCGAGCCTCATGGACCTCGAGGACGAGCCCTCCTCGACCTTCGATCTCTACGGTGACGATTCGAAGAAGCCCGGAACCTTCGCACGCAACTGCATCATCGCGCGCCGGCTCGCCGAACGCGGCGTGCCCTTCATCCAGCTCTTTCACCGCGGCTGGGATCAGCACGGCAGCCTGCCGAAGCTGCTACGCGGTCAGTGCAACACGATCGATCGCGCCGCGGCGGGCCTCGTCAAGGACCTCAAGCAGCGCGGCATGTTCGACGACACGCTCGTGATCTGGGGCGGCGAGTTCGGGCG
>CAYZGY010000188.1:2160-4072 GCA_964478085.1 uncultured Planctomycetia bacterium | reverse complement strand
TACTCGCAAGGCCGGCTGTCGAAGAACAACCACGGTCGCGACCACCACGGTCGCTCGTTCACCATGTGGATGGCCGGTAGCGGAATCAAGCGCGGCTTCGAGTACGGCAAGACGGACACGCACAGCTACAACATCCTCGAGAACCCGGTGCACATCCGCGACTTCAACGCGACGATTCAGCACCTTCTCGGAATCGACCACAACCGCCTGACGTTCCGCTACCAAGGACTCGATCAGCGACTCACGGGCGTCGAGCCCACCCGCGTCGTTCACGAAATCTTGGCGTAGAGCTACGCTATCACGTAACGGTCGCGGTATCGGGCTCTGGGTCCGGCGCGCGAGAACATACGGGTTCCGGTCGAGAGCAAGGCGCCGCTCTCGGCCCAGACGGCACGTGTCGAATAGCCGAGAGACTCGAGATCGACGGTCCACTCGGATTCGATCTCGATGAGGTCGGCCG
Source organism: uncultured Planctomycetia bacterium (assembly GCA_964478085.1). Lineage (GTDB taxonomy): Bacteria > Planctomycetota > UBA8108 > UBA8108 > UBA8108 > CAYMLL01. The sequence continues at coordinate 3,612 of CAYZGY010000188.1, read as the reverse complement.
ATCGCGGCTGAAAGACCTCGAGCACGCGCTCGAGACAGGCGCGCTGCTCGGCGAGGTTCGTGAAGACGTGATCGGTCTCGAAGCTCGCGTAGGAGCCGTTCTGCTCCGGAGTCACGTGCACCGTCCAGTAGCGGTCACCGTCGATCGCATTGATCGAGTAACCTCGTGGATCGAAAACGTGATCGTCGGTCGTGTAGCCCCCGAGCAGGAAATGGACATCGGGGTGTGCCGACATCGAGTGCGGCTTCGTGAAGCGACGACAGACCTCTTCGTCGAGATCGTACATCAGGAGACCGAGGGTCGGGGTCGAGCTGGATTCTCCGGCGACGAACGTGCGGACACAACGATCGCCTGAAGAGCCGAGCTCCATCGACACTCCAGGCAGCTTTCGGTGAATCGCCCGCACAGCCTTCTTGAAAGACTCCTCCGCGCGCTTCGAATTCTCGATGAGCTCCGGGCGTCTCTCGTACCGCACGGATTCGACACAGGACGCCGGCACGGCGGCCAAGAAACGGAACAGAGCCTTCGGGAGGTCCGATCCGCCGCACGTGACGATGATCCAGCGATCGTCGAAGACGAAGAGGCTCGACTCGGAAAGGACGTATGCGTCGCAACGTTCGCCCGAGATTCCAGACAAGATACGCGCACCCGCAGCCTCGACGACGCCCGCCCAAAACGCTTCGCCGAAGGCGCGAAGACGCGGCGTGCCAGGACCGACTCGGAGGACGAGTCTCGATTCGCTGGGATTGAAAGATTGGATCACGACGAAGCTTGAGCCAGAGGTCACGGTTTTTCGGCGTTCTCTTCTTAGTCGCCGTCGCCCGCAGGCGATTTCAACGCTCCTTGAGAGGCGCGTAACGGTAGTAAACCTCGAGGCAGAGGATCGATAGCGCGGTCGAGTAGAGCCGCCCCGCGAGCTCCGCCCGGTAGCCTCTCGGGTCCCAACTTCCGGCCGCCGAGCCGTGCTCGTCGCCGACCTGCGAGTTGACGAGGACATCCTTGAGTCGCTCGTTCCAAACGTCCCAAGCCGGTCCGCCCTCCTGGAACATCGCGAGCGTCGCGTAGTACCAGTAGTAGAAGTTGACGCCGTCTTGATCCGCCGCGACCGGAGCGTTCTTGATGAGGAACTTCGCGGACTCGTGATTCGACCGCAAGAATCGCTCCGAGTTCTTCTCCTCTTCGGAGAGCACGGTGTCCGCGAGGATGTGCTGCGCGAAGAAGCCCTGCGCCGTCATCGCGAGGTCGGTGCGCTTCGTACCACCGTTCGGCTGGTAGTCGTAGAGGCCGAGACGATTGCGCTTGCGCGCGCTCTCGATATACTTCGCCGCGCGCTCGAGGCAAATGTCCGGAACGTCGAGCCCGCCGAGCTTGCCGCTCTTGAGCGCCATCAGCATCCAACCGAAGACGCTCGTGTCGACTTCGTTCGAGCGCGGGTACGGCTCGTAGCGCCAA
>CAYZGY010000188.1:0-2150 GCA_964478085.1 uncultured Planctomycetia bacterium | reverse complement strand
GCGCTGCGCGGGCTCGCGCAGATTCGGATCGCGCGTAAAGGCGTAGGCCTCGACGAGCGCAAAGGCCGCGACGCCGTGCATGTACATGTTTCCGCCACCACGCAGGTCGCCGTCCTCCTTCTGGGCCTTGACGAGCCACTTCACGCCGAGCTCGACACTCTCGCGGAAGGGACCGGGCTCGAGATGCGAGTCGCCGCGACCGAGGAACGCGAGGATCGCGAGACCCGTCGCGGCCGTGTCGCCGTTCTTCGCCTTGCCGCGTCCGCCGATGCTCGACTTGCTCCCTCGCCCCCGCCAGTCCGGGTGCTGCTTGTCGCGCGGGGATGGATCCTCGACGTAGCGGTGGAAGCGATCGAGCGTCCAGCGTCCGTCGGGAGCCTGGTGACGCGCGATCCACTGGAGTCCGGCCACGACGGCGGCCTCGGTCTCGGAGGAGCCACCACCGGCGACGAGCGCTTCCTCGCGTTTGTCGGCCGTGCGCAGCTGGTAGATGCGCGGACGGAACTCGCTCGAGATCGTCGTCTTGCCGACGCGCGCGATCTCGATATCGGTCGTGCCGCTGTCATCTTCGATCGTGGGCCGTTCGATCTTCGAGCGGAGATCTCCCGTGCGACCCGAGCGAGCGGTGCTCGCCGGGACGCGAGAGCGACGAGGCGAGCGCCGGGCGAGGTCGAGCGTCGGGCTCGACGAGGCTCCGGAGCGCTTCGGCGATCGACGCAGACGTGAAGGACGTCGGCCGATCGTATTCTTCTTCTCGATCTTGGCCTTGGCGACCGTCTTGGTGTCCGACTGACCCGTCGGTGACCCTTCGGGGACCTCACGCGCGGTGATCTTCGGCACGTTCGAGGAATCCTCGCGTCGTGCGATGGTTTTCACATCGGGCGAATCGTCGCTCGTGTCGGTAGAACGGTCGGACGTATCTCGTTCGACACCCGGAAGCGTGTGGCGACGGGGAGCCTCGTCGTCGGTCGTCGATTTCCTGGAGTGCGACGCGCGAGCGATATCGACATCGTCGACGCGTGCGGTCGCGCGCTTGGGCTCTGCGCTTCGGCGTGGGCGACGCAAATTGCGGCGCGTGATCTCCTGAGAGATGTCGCCCTTCGCGTCCTCGGGAGCGTCGGCCTTCGCGACGGTTCGCGCGTCGATCTTCGGTGCCGATCCGCTGTCGTCCTTCTCGCGACGCGGCTGAACGCTCTCAGGCGAGCCGGGAAGCGATTCGTCCGTTTGGGCAGCGTCGGCCTTGGCGACCTCGGGAAGCTCGCGGATCTCTTCTCTATCCGAGTCGACGAAGCGAGCACGAGCGACCTCGACGTCCTCCCTCTCGACCTTCGCAGCCGCCTGCACGGGTCGACGCGACGTCGAGCGGTCACGGTCGATCGCGAGTGTCTTGTCGCGCACGTCCTGGGGCTTGCCCTCGGACGGCGGCGCCTCATTGGCGCGAGCCGTAAGAGTGTGGATCGGGGAGGACGCGTCGCGTGGGCGCTGCGTCTTCCGCTGAGCGTCTGGCTCGACGTCGTCGACGGGCGTGGCGTCGTCGACAGTGGCCTTGGTCGCGATCTCCGGACGATTCGCGTCGTCGTCGATGTTCGCCGGAGAGTCCGAACGCTGGATCTCGATATCCTGGCGCTCGTTCGAGACGGTGACCGGAGCGGCGCGACGCGGCGCGTTGCGCTCGTTTTCGAACTCGGGAGCCCGCTTGGCGTCAGGGTCGGTCTCCTCCTCGCCACGCTCGACGGCTCGCTTCTCGAGAGCCACGGTCGAATCGCTCGTTTCGTTCCCCTCGCGCGGGGGCTGGAAACCCTTCGGCGACTCGGGAAGCGAATCGTCGGGTTGCGCGGTCTCGGCCTTCGCGACCTTCGGAAGCTCGCGACTCGTATCGTCTTCCGGGTCGGCATCGGAGTCGACGAAACGAGCACGAGCGACGTGGACGTCTTCGGTCTCGACTTTGGCGTCCTCCTGGACCGGGCGACGCGGGGTGTTACGGTCACGTTCGATCGCGATGGTCTTGGCGCGTGCGTCTTCGGTGTTCTCGGCCGGCGGCACCTCGTTGGCGCGTGCGGTAAGAACGTGCGTCGGTGAGGACTCGTCCGGGGGACGTTGTGCGTTCGGCTCGACGTCCGGATCGACATCGTCCTCAGGCGTCGCGTCGT
>CAYZGY010000187.1:0-11302 GCA_964478085.1 uncultured Planctomycetia bacterium | reverse complement strand
CAGGCGGCCGGTGTAGATCTCGATCGACGCAATATAAAAAAAAAAAAAAAATAACATGCGCCCCGCGACGACCGTCAGGCTCGGAGGCCAGTTATGACGATTGTAGAAGAGCTCGTCGTCACCAGCCGGCCCACCGTACCAAAGCACCCCTAGCGGCGCGCGAACGCGCGCGTCTCGCGACATGAGCGTGTTGCTGTCATCTCCGTACTCGCGCTTCCAATCGGCAGAGCCGGGCAAGCCGCCTGGACGTCGCACGACGCTGACGCGTGAGTCGTAGGAAATCTCCAGTCCGCTCGACTCGTCCGACTCGATCCGCCGCGCCAACTCGATCTGCTCGGTACCGTTGAGCGCCAGACGAGCGACACCACCGTACGGACGAAGGAGATGAAAGACGCTCTCGATCCACTCCGGATCAGTCGAAAGGTCGAATGAACCACGATCGTCGCAGACGACGAGATTCGCGAGATAGGGCGGAAGTCGCGCGAGATCCGAGCGCGACGGGAGCATCGTCACGCGCTCGCCGTAGATGCCGCGACCGGCAAATCGTCGACTGGTCGCCGCTGCCTTTTCGCTGTCCGGCTCGATCGCGACAACGGCGTACTCCGTCCTGGTCACGATCTCCTCGAGAAGCTCTCCCGATCCGACTCCGAGCAGGACGCAGTAGCCACTCGCGTCTTTTCCTTTCAACGACGACAGGACTCGGGAGAATCGCTCGCTCGGCTTCGCTGTCGCGTCGGTTTCACCCGCTCGTCGCCAGCTCGTGACACGCGGCTCTCGCACGTCGGCACGAAACGAATGCAGGTCACCCGAAACGGTCGAGACGAGAAGCCGGCCGGCAGCGACGATGAGGCTCCGCGGCTGCGTCTCGAGCTTCTTACGCCAGACGACGCGTGGCTGCGGCTCCGCTTTCGTGTCGATCGCGAAGATCGACCGATCCTGATAGCCGTAGAGGTGACGGCCGGCTTTCGACGAAATGACCAGCGGATGCTCCTTGAGCCATGCGTCGTACGCCGCACTCTTGTCCCGTGGCGCACCTTCCGCCTCGAGAAACTTGCGCACGATCTCGGCGTTCACGACATCGACGTTCGCGAGCCCCCAGAGATCATCGACGACGATCTTCTTGGTCGTCTTGCCGCGACGGTCTTTGCTCTCGACCTCACGCACTTTCGAGAGATCTGCCGCGCGCAGGCGGCCTCGATCCGTCCCGTAAACGACCGAGCCGTCGAGCACGGGGCGACGAGCAAAAATCGGCAAGACGCTCTTCCGCGCTCGATCGTAGACGCGCCCGCCGTGAAGAAGGAACTTCTCGCTCGCGACCACGTGATAGTCCGTGTGCCCCTTCGATCGGTATCGCAGCGACTGCTTCTTTCCCGTCGCGACATCATAGGCGCCGACATTCGCACGTCCTGCCGGAAGAAAAACGCTCCCGCCGGCCGCGACGAGGTATCCCTGAGGCGCGAGATCATCGAGCAATTGGCTCGAGACTCTCTCGGGCTTCGCCAGATCGACCCTGTGGAGGAACGTTCCTTCGAAAGGCCAGACTCCGGTCGCGAAGTGTATCGCTCCGCCCGCGAGTACGAGTCCACCGCGCACGGGACGCACTGACGAGATTCGGCCGTTGCCGAGAACGAGTCGCGAGGGGATCGGCTCGTGCGACCAAAGTCGCGAACCCGTCGCGGCGTCGACGCAGTAGACTCTGCCGTCGTCCGCGCCGAAGTAGAGCTTTCCTTCGTGCGCGACGGGAGCGAGACGAATCGGGAATCCGACGTGAGTATGCCAACGAGTCTCGAGAGTGCCGATGTCGACGGCAGTCAGAGAGTCCGTTCGGCTAGACGCCAAGAAGAGCGAATCGCCGACGACGATCGGCTCGTGAACTCGATCGAATTGCAGTCGCCGATCCTCTTCCCAAGCCGGCGCCGGCTCGGGTGCCTCGAGCGTCCACTCGAGAGCGAGCTCGGCCGCCAGCTCTTCGGTCGTCACGCCGGATCGCCCGGGGTCGTGCCGCCAAGTCGGCCAGTCCGCCGCAATCGACGAAGTAGCCCAGAACATCAAACACAAGGTGATCCCGAACGACGCGCAACGTCGCGATGGCTGCATGCTGGAGTCTCCGGATTGAGTCCTGCTGAACGAACAGTCCTCAGAATAACCGAAGTCTCCAGCGGCCATCACGATGACATTCGACGTTGCATCGAAATCGTGAGTCGTAGAACGCTCGATCTCGAGACGCCTACACTCCGAGCATCTCCGCGAGGTCCTCACTCGGCGAGCTGATGCCGCCGACACCGAACTTCTCGACGAGCACGTCGAGAACACCTGGGCTCACGAACGCGGGCAGCGTCGGTCCCAGACGGATGTTCTTCACGCCGAGGTAGAGAAGCGTCAACAGGATGCACGCGGCCTTCTGCTCGAACCACGAGATGTTGAGCGTCAGCGGCAGACCGTTGACGTCCGTCTCGAAGGCTTCGGCGAGCGCGGAGGCGACGCGAATCGCGGAGTAGGCATCGTTACACTGGCCCATGTCGAGCAGGCGCGGGATGCCGCCGATGTCGCCGAGGTCCTGATCGTTGAATCGATACTTTGCGCAACCGAGCGTAAGAATCGCTGTATCGTCGGGAAGTTCGCGGACGAAGTCCGTGTAGTAGCTGCGCGAGTTCTTCTGTCCGTCGCAACCTCCGACGAGGAAGAAGTGCCGGAGCGCGCCGGACTTCACTGCGTCGATGACCTTGTCAGCGACGCCGAGAACCGCGTCATGTCCGAACCCGACCAAGATCTTGCGATCACCGCCATCCTCTCGAAATCCGACCATCTCCAGCGCCTTCTTGATGACGGGAGAGAATTCGTGGCTCTCGATATGCTGGACACCGGGCCAGGCGACGGGACCAGCGGTAAAGATGCGATGGCGATACGACTCTCGCGGTCGCTGGATGCAATTGCTCGTCATCAGGATCGGGCCAGGGAACCTCTCGAACTCGTCACGCTGATCGTGCCACGCGCCGCCGTAGTTGCCGGCGAGGTGCGGGTAGCTCTTGAGCCCCGGGTATCCGTGGGCGGGAAGCATCTCACTGTGTGTGTAGACGTTGATGCCCATCCCCTCGGTCTGAACGAGAAGCTCCTCGAGGTCGCGAAGATCGTGCCCCGAGACGAGGATCGCCTTGCCCGCACGCGGCTCGACGCGCACCTCGGTCGGCTCGGGGTGCCCGTACGCCGTCGTGTTGGCCGTGTCGAGCAGCTCCATGACGCGGAGGTTCACCTTTCCGCACTCGAGGGCCAACTCGACAAGACGGTCCGAGTCGTCGCCCTCCTGCGCGAGATAGTCGAGGGCCTCGTAGAGGAACAGGGCGACGAAGAGGTCGGTCTGCCCCAGGTGAGCCGCGTGGTGCGCGTACGCCGCCGTTCCCTTGATGCCGTACATCAAGAGCTCTTGGAGACTGGTCACATCCTCCCCGACTCGCTCGATGCGCAAGCCGATGGAAGTTTCTTCACCCTGGCGGATCAACCCGTCGAGGTCCTCCGCAGGCTCCCAGAGATGGGGGCCGTCCCTCGACTCGAGCTCGTAGATTTCGCCGATCGAGACTGCCTCGCTCTCGCAAATCTCTTTGACGTGCTCGCGCATCGCACGCGTTCTGAGGAGATAGACACGCAGGCTCTCCGGATCGAAATTGACATTCGTGATCGTCGTGAAAATAGCCTCGAAGACGAACTCATCGACAACCGAATCTCGCACGCCGGCGTCCGCCGCGACCTTCGCGTAGGACGCGAGCCCCTTGACCGCGTGGATGACGAGGTCCTCCAGGGCCGCGACTTCGGGCGTCTTTCCACAAGTTCCCGAGGTAACACAGGCGTCTCCGCGGGTCGTTTCTTCACACTGATAGCAGTACATCTTCATCGTTCGTTCGTCCTGAGCGTAGCTCGATCGCCTACGGTCATTTCGCACCGGTTCCACGCCGGCGTCCACGTTCTCTTTTCAACTGTTGTCGACGTCTCGATCCGGCCCGCGTCGTCGAGCGACGAGAGCCGGTCGACTGCGCAGGCGCTTCCGTGCGAGCCCCGAGAAATCCGGCGATGGTCCGAACCGTCGGATAGCGGAAGAGGTTCGTGATCTCGATCTTCGTCGCGAACTCCTCTTCGATCGCGTGAAGCGCACGAACGGCGAGCAGCGAGTGACCGCCGAGCTCGAAGAAGTTCGCGTCTCGGTGGACGCAGTCGACCTCGAGCAGTTCGGACCAGATGCGGATGATTCGGTCCTCGGCGTTGTCCGAACTCGACGACGAAGTCGGACAGTTGGCTGAGTCGACCAGAGAGGCCACTTCCGGTACGTCGCGCGTCTCTCGGGCACGACGCCGAAGCTCATCGAGATTCGTCAACGACTCGAGGACCTGATCGGTCGGCAGTCCGAAATCGACGAGGCACGCGATGTCGTCGACGCCGATCGCCGCGAGCCGATCGACGGTCGCCAAGCACGTCTCGACGGTGCCGAACAGACTGCTCGATCGGTAGTACCTCTCGAACGAGTACTCGAGCACGTCGTCGAGATCGGACTCGGACAGGTCGTCGAGCTCGAGCCCCTTCTCCGTCTTGAAGATCGGCAACGAGTCGACGTAACGGGAGACGAGATTCACCGAGCTTCCCAGGTAGCGCTTCATCGGCGCGCGCACGGTCTCGCGTACCTCTTCGGGACAAGTGCCGACGAACGTGTGCAGCATCAGCGAGACGATTCCAGGTCCCGCGTGTCCCGCGAGGGAGCGTGCCTCACGATAGATGGCGATCTTGCGCTCGACCTCCTCGACGGTCTGGCCCAGGAGGTGCGTGAGGAGATTCGCGCCGACCTCCCCCGCGCGACGAAACGTCTCGGGGTTTCCGGCGGCGGTCACCCAGACCGGAACATCGTCCTGCACCGGACGCGGCGTGGTGGTCACGCTGACGACGTCGCCTCGACCATTCTCCCGCGTCGCGGACTCGCCGCGCCAAAGCCCACGGACACTGTCGAGTCGCTCGAAGAGGAGGTCGCCTCGCTCGCCGTAGACACCCGGCGCGAGGATGAAGTCGTCGGGGAACCAGCCCGACGCGACGCCGAGCCCGACCCGACCGTTCGACAGGTTGTCGACGAGCGACCACTCCTCGACGACCCGGATCGGATCGTGGAGCGGCAGAACGACGCTACCGGAGCGCAGCTGGACGTGCTTCGTGCCGACCGCGAGCGCCGCGGCCGTGACGACGGGATTCGGGGACAGCCCTCCGAACGCGTGAAAATGCCTCTCGGGAGTCCAGACAGCCGCGAATCCGTGCTCGTCGGCGAACTGGGCGCTCTCGAGGATCAGTCGGTACTTCTCGGCGGAGCCGGGTCCGCCGGAGTCGCTCGCGAAGTAGAAGAGGCTAAAATCAGGAGGCATCCTAAAATATTACTCTACAACAGCTTGTAGGTTTCGAAGAGAGAATCGAGGGGGGTTCTCGCCGGTACGTTCTTCTTCCGAGATTACCACATTGATGATAACAGGACCATTTTGTCTTTAATTGTTTCCGGCGCTGTGATACACGTAGCACTCGGGCAGCGGAGAGGTCGCCCGGATCGGCACCTCGCCGGCCTCGAATCCGGACCTCGAAACATGATCCGAATCTCCTCCGACCACCAAACCTCGGGGCAGGCCTATCGGGGAAGCTGCGACGGCGTGTCTCGGCGCGGATTTCTGCGAATCGGCGCGCTCGGTTTCGGCGGCGCCGCGCTGACTCTGGCCGATCTGCTTCGTGCGTCACCCGCCCCGTCGAAGCGTCACAAGTCGGTGATCCAGATCTTCCTTGCGGGAGGCCCGCCCCACCAAGATCTTTGGGACCTCAAGCGGGAGGCGCCTCGCGAGATCCGCGGAGAGTTTCGACCGATCGAGACGAACGTCTCGGGCATCGAGATCTGCGAGGTCTTCCCGAAGATCGCGAAGCTGATGGATCGCTGCGCGGTTATACGCTCGGTCGTCGGCGCCGCCGGCGGTCACGACGCGTGGCAATGCCTGACGGGGTGGCCCCCACGCGAGCTCGCCTTTCTCGGTGGTCGGCCGAGCATCGGCTCCGTCGCGAACAAGCTGCTCGGCCCGGTCGACCCGTCCGTGCCGACGTTCATCGGACTGACGAAGCCGACCCGCCACGTGCCGTGGTCCGACCCTGGCCCCGCCGGCTTCCTCGGTCCCGAGTTTTCGTCGTTCCGGCCCGACGGCCCGGCCATGGCAGACATGCGCCTCAGCGGCGTGTCCGTCGAACGACTCGACGATCGTCGCCGTCTGCTCGCGAGCGTCGATCGAATGCGCCGGGATATCGATACTAGCGGAGTGCTCGACGCGGCTGACACGTTCACGAAGCAAGCCTTCCACGTCTTGACCAGCCATCACCTCGTCGAGGCGCTCGATCTCTCGCGCGAACCCGAGCACGTGCGCGAACGATACGGAGACGGTAAGCCGTTCCGCTACCAGTACGACGGCGCCCCGACCGTCAATCAGCAGCTCCTCCTGGCGCGTCGACTCGTCGAGGCCGGCGCTCGTTGCGTCACTCTCAGCTACGGGCGCTGGGACAGCCACGGTCAGAATTTCGACCTGGTTCGCGACCACGGCTCCAAGCTCGATCAGTGCCTGAGCGCTTTGATCGACGATCTCGCCGAGCGCGGCATGCTCGACGACGTCGCCGTGATCGCGTGGGGAGAATTCGGTCGCACTCCGAAGATCAACAAGAATGCCGGTCGCGATCACTGGCCCAAGGTGAGTTGTGCGCTGCTCGCCGGCGGAGGACTCAAGACGGGGCAGGTGATCGGCTCGACGAATCGACTCGGCGAAGCCGCCGACCACCGCCCGGTCCATTTTCAGGAGGTCGTCGCGACTCTCTACCAGCACCTCGGAATCGATCCGCTGTCGAAGCCGCTCGTCGACCAGGCCGGTCGTCCGCAGCGACTCTTGACCCACGGACCGATCCGCGAGCTTGTCGCCTGATCCAGCCACTCTCCATCCCCGTGACAGGAACTCGAGACTCTGCCATGCCCTCGTCGACGCGCTTCCCCTTCCTGAGCGAAACAAGACACCTCCCCTCCCTCGCGTTCGTCTTCTTCGTCACGCTGATCGCGTGGTGGCCTGGATTCGTCGCAGCCCAACCGTCCTACGAACGTCCGCCGATCGACTACCTGAAGGCCCCGACGAACGATCCGATCTCCGCGCTTCAGAAGAAGATCGACGCGCAAGACGTCCGGCTCGAGTGGAGCGAAAAGAGCGGCTACCTCGAGTCCGTGATGGAGAAGCTCGCGATCGAGAAATCGTCGCAGGTTCTCGTCTTCTCGAAGACCAGCTTTCAGCTCAAGCGCATATCCCCCCGCTCCCCTCGTGCGCTCTACTTCTCCGATGACATGTACCTCGGCTGGGTTCGCGGAGGGGACGTCATCGAGGTCTCCTCGGTCGATCCGAAGCAAGGAGCGATCTTTTACACGCTCGAGCAGCGCGAAAGGGAGAAGCCGAAGTTCGTCCGCCACACGCACACGTGCCTCGCGTGCCACAGCTCTTCGCTCAGCTCCGGAGTCCCCGGACACGTTGTCCGATCGGTGTACCCGGCTCCCGACGGACGCCCGATCTTGAGCGCCGGAACGTATCGCACCGACCATTCGAGCCCGCTCGAGGAGCGCTGGGGTGGTTGGTACGTCACGGGAAAGCACGGTAGCCAGCGACACCTCGGCAATATCCTCGTCCGCGGCTCCGAAGATCCTCGCTCGGTCGACCTCGACCGCGGCGCCAATGTCGAAGACCTCGGCGCACAGTTCGACACGAGCTCTTACCTCACGGGTCACAGCGACATCGTCGCGTTGATGATCCTCGAGCACCAAGCCAAGGCTCACAACCTGCTGACGAGCGCAGGCTTCCTCGGTCGAGTCGCGATGCACGACAACGGCGTGATGAACAAGATGCTCGATCGGCCCGACGGCTTCCTTTCCGATTCGACGAAGAGTCGGATTCGCTCGGCGACGGAGCCGCTCGTGAGGTACCTGCTCTTCTGCGACGAAACCAGACTCGACGGAAAGATCGAAGGGACGTCGGGGTTCGCACGCGAATTCCAAGCGAAAGGCGTTCGCGACAGCCAAGGTCGCTCGCTCCGAGATCTCGACCTCGAGAGGCGCCTCTTCCGCTATCCGCTGAGCTACCTGATCTACTCGAAGCCCTTCGACTCCCTCCCGGCCGAGATTCGAGATCAGGCCTACCACCGACTCTGGGAAGTCCTCAGTGGTGAAGACTCGAGTGAAGACTTCGGTCATCTGTCTCACGAAATGCGAAAGGCGATCCTCGAGATCCTTCGTGAGACGAAGAGCGACCTGCCGAAATCGTGGCGAAAAAACTGATCGCGGAGAACCCTATGCACGCTCGAAGCGCACCCTGCGCCTCTCTGCCCCTCGCAGCCGTCGCGGCCCTCGTCGCGCTGGCCCTCGGAACGTCGGACTCACGATCGCAAGACGACTCGACCAAGATCGACTTTGGCCGCCAGATTCGTCCGATCCTCTCGGAGAACTGCTTTCCGTGCCACGGTCCCGACGAAAAGCACCGCAAAGGAGATCTTCGACTCGACACCGAGGAAGCGGCCTTTGCCGAGCTCGAATCGGGAGACGGACACGCGATCGTGCGCGGCAAGCCCGAGGAGAGCGCCGTCTATCGGGCGCTGATCTCGGACCGTCGCCGCGAGCGCATGCCGCCGCCGAAATCGAAAAAGACTCTGACAAACGAGGAGATCGGGCTCATCCGATCATGGATCGAGCAGGGAGCGCCGTGGGCCGAACACTGGTCCTTCGTCGCGCCGACGCGGTCGAAGGTGCCGGAGGCCGCGGGGTCGAGGTGGCCGCGGGGCGAGATCGATCGGTTCGCTCTCGCGGGGCTTCGCCAAAAGGGTTTGGGTCCGTCTCGAGAGGCTGACCGTGCCACGTTGATTCGGCGTGTCACGTTCGACCTCACGGGACTCCCACCGACTCTCGCTGAGGTCGATGACTTCCTGACAGACAACTCGGACGACGCCTGGGAGCGCGTCGTCGATCGACTCTTCGAGTCGCCGCACTACGGCGAGAACCAAGCTCGCTACTGGCTCGACGCAGCCCGCTACGGCGATACGCACGGCCTCCATCTCGACAATTTCCGTCAGATCTGGCCGTACCGCGACTGGGTCATTCGATCGTTCAACGAGAACAAGCGCTTCGACGAGTTCACGATCGAGCAGCTCGCCGGAGACCTCCTGCCGGAGGCTTCGATCGACCAGAAGATCGCGACGGGATTCCTGCGCGCTCACGTGTCGACGAGCGAGGGCGGCGTGATTCCGGAGGAGTACCACGTTCACTACACGAACGATCGCGTCGCGACGATGTCGACCGTGTGGATGGGCGTTTCGATGGGTTGCGTGACGTGCCACGAGCATAAGTTCGACCCGTTCGACATGAAGGACTACTACCAGCTCTTCGCGTTCTTCAACAGCCTCGACGGCCCGGTGATGGACAGCAACAAGCCGCTGCCGACTCCGGTGCTCCGCGCGCCGAAGAGAGAGAACCGCTCACGCGTCGCCGAGCTCACCGCGACCATCGCGAAGACGCGTACGCAACTTGCCGAGAGACGATCGTGCGCCGAGCCCGAGTTCGTCGCCTGGGCGAAGCAGGAAAGCACGAAGAAGAAAGATGGCTCTCCGGCGGTCACCGACGAGCTCGCGAAGGGCCTCGTCGGTCACTGGACCTTCGACGAGCCCGAAGGCGATCGAGTCTCGAGCACGGTCGAGGGGCCGCCGATCGGTAAGCTCCGCGGCGCCCGACGAGTCGACGGAAGACTCGGTCTCGCCTGCGCGGTCGACGCCAAGAGCTTCGTCGAGATCGGCGACTCAGCGAACTTCGAGCACGACCAGCCGTTCTCGTACGGCGCCTGGATCCGCCTCGAGCCGGGAAACCGCGGCGGAGCCGTCATCGCGCGCATGGACGACAAAGACGCTCACCGAGGCTTCGATCTCTACGTCTCCGGAGATCGAGCCATCGCCCACTTCATTCACTCGTGGCCCGGAAACGCGCTCAAGGTCGAGACGAAAGGCAAGCTCACCGCGAAGGAGTGGCAGCACGTTCTCGTGACCTACGACGGAACCTCGAAGGCGAGTGGAGTGCGGATCTACCTCGACGGAAAATCGAGCGACCTCGTCGTCCGCAACGATAACCTCCGAGGCTCGATTCAGACGAGCGTCCCACTCCAGATCGGACGAAGAAAACCCGGCTCGCCACTTCGAGGCCGCGTCGACGAAGTTCGCGTCTACGACCGCGCGCTCGCGTCGAGCGAGGTGCTGGCGCTCTCGAAGTCGACGGACGTCGAGCGGATTCTGTCGCTGAACGCCGACGAGCGAACCGAGGCGGACGTGAACGCCATGCGTGAGCACTTCCTCGGGACGAAAGACGCACCCTACCGCGCCATCGCGAGTGAGCTCTCCCGACTCGAAAAGGAGCGCGGTCGCCTCGAGACAGAAGGTGCGATCGCGACGATGATCTGGCGCGAGCGCGCCGAGCCGAGACCCGCGCACATCCTCGAGCGCGGCGCGTACGACAAACCGGGAGAGCGCGTCTACCGCGACACGCCGAAGGCGCTCCCGCCCTTGCCTCTACGAGAGAGCGACCGTCGAGCGACGCGACTCGACCTCGCGAAGTGGCTCGTCGCGCCCGAGCATCCGCTGACCGCCCGCGTGACGGTCAATCGTCTGTGGCAGCAATTCTTCGGAACGGGAATCGTTCGCACCTCCGAGGACTTCGGCTCGCAGGGCGCTCTTCCGACGCATCCCGAGCTCCTCGATTGGCTCGCGGTCGAGTTTCGAGAGAGCGGGTGGAACGTGCGCCATCTGCAGAAGCTCCTGGTGATGTCCGCGACGTACCGGCAATCGTCCTCTCGCACGGCCGCCACGGAGAAGGTCGATCCCGACGTCACGTGGCTCTCTCGCGGGCCGAGGTTTCGGCTCGACGCCGAGGCGATTCGAGACAACGCCCTCGCCGTCAGCGGGCTCCTCGTCCGCGATCTCGGCGGACCGAGCGTCAAGCCGTACCAGCCTCCCGGGATTTGGAAAGCCGTCGGATACACCGACAGCAACACGGCGACGTTCCGCCGCGACTCGGGCACGGCACTCTACCGACGCAGCCTCTACACGTTCTGGAAGCGCACTGCGCCTCCACCGTCGATGGTCGCGTTCGACGCGCCGTCTCGCGAGACGTGCACGGTTCGTCGCTCTCGAACGAACACTCCGCTCGCCGCCCTGACCCTGATGAACGACGAGCAATACGTCGAAGCCTCCC
>CAYZGY010000186.1:0-11317 GCA_964478085.1 uncultured Planctomycetia bacterium | reverse complement strand
CGCGAGGGCGAGGCTCTCCATCGGATGGACGCAAGCGATGTGGTTCTCCACTCGAGCCAGTTCGCCGAGGCGGTATTCGATCTCTCCAGCGCTCCACGCGCCCGGTACGATCTCCACGCGGCGACGCCGGATGGAAAGGGCAGCGTCGCGGAGCGAAATTTCGCGGTCGTGACCGCACGCAACAAGAACCTCTACGTCTCGTTGACCGGAACCGAGGGCAGCTCGTATCGTCTCGCGGACGAAGGGGAGCTGACGCTTCGTTACGTCAACGTCGGAGACACGGAGATCGACTCGCCGATCTTTCGCGTCCGTGAGACCAAGCGGACCGCTGCGATGCGACTACTGGAAGGCAGCGGCCAAGTCCACATCGGGCAGATGTACATTCTGGGTGCTCCCACGACACGTGGACGCGAGAACAGGCTCGCGCCAGGGGAGGAGCGGGAGCTGAGGATCTTCTTTCGCGATATCGTCGAAGGACATCACCACCTCGACTTCGTCCTCTCGGTCCTGACTGCCGACGAAACGGACTTCATCGATTGGTCGAACGTCGAGAACCCCGATCCCGTCAACGTGAGCGGCGGGACTTGGCGGCGAGATCTCGCGAACCTCTCGCTGCAGTTCGGTCGTACTTGGGGCGAGTACCGCGCGGCGATCGGAGCGGTTGCCCAGCGAATCGGGCGCCGGGGACCTGGCACTCGTGACCTCTCGGACCTCTTTCGCTATTTGCATGCCCAGGCACAGGGGCGCCCTCGCTCCGCGGTCGTGGGGCGCGTCGTCGACGACTCGACCTTGGCGCCGGTGGCCGGGGCGGACATCGTCGCAAAGGCGGGGGAGGCTGTCGTCTCTCGAACCGCGCCGGGCAAGGATGGCGGATTCGTCCTCGACGGTCTCGCGCGCGGTCAGACGGTCGATATCGAGGTGGATGCGCACGAGGTGGTCTCGCCCTCGCCTGCGAGGTTCAGGCTTCCGGGGCTCCGCTCGTTCACGGTTGCCGGTGAGGATCTGATCGGCGTCACTCTTCGAGTCAGGCCAGGGGTGACCGCGATTCCCGATGAGTTTCCGACGGTCGATGAGAACGGACTCTCGGACGTTCCGCTCGAGCTCCCCGAGGAAGTGTTCACTCCCGTGACCGCTTGGTCGTTCGAGGTCATCAGCTCGAAGGACCCGAACGCGAAGGAGGACGACGTCGAGATCGGAGAGGACGATTTGCCTCCGCCCGTTCCGGACGATGATGAAGACGTTCTTCCGATCGAGAACGATGCGAAGCCCCGTCCTCGAATCCACTACACCGTCCTCTTCGAGAACTCACGTTGCATCACGGCGGGGACGCGCCGCGTGACGATTGTCGACACGCTCCAGGGCGGGTACTTCGACCTTTCGACCCTTCACGTCGGCACGGTGCATATCGGTCAGGACGACGACTCGAAAGCGATCTCGATCGACAAGAATCTCTGGGAGAAGCGTCGGGTTCTTCTGACGGTGCCGGACGTTCCCGTCGTCAGCGTCAATCCGTACCGGGATCCGTTGCCCGAGTGTCTCGACCTCGAGCCCGGTGAAGAGCTGCCGGAGTGCGACGGCTCCGAAGACGAAGGAGGGGGCGAAGGCGCAGGCGAAGGCGCAGGCGCAGGCGACGGCGAGGGACAAGAGGGTGGCGGAGCCGACGACGTGCTCCTCAGGGATGATTTCATCACCGACGTCGAGATCGAGATTCGTCTCGACGGAGACGGCCCCGACTACGAGCTCGTCTTCATCATCGACTCGTGCCTCGACGGCGAGTGCCTCGATCATGAGGGTTTCTTGCCTCCCAACGACTGCGAGACACATCATGGCGAGGGCTACGTGACGTTCAGCGTGAAGGTGAGTGACCAGCACGCGCTGGATGAGCTCGTCGAGAACGAGGTCGCGATCACGTTCGACAGTCTTTTCGAGCAGACGATCGTCAAGGGAACTCAGACCGAGCTGACGAGCGCGGAGGCTCCTCCCGCTCCGACGTTCCCGCTCCCGAAGGACAGTTTCGATCACGACAAGACACTCTTCGTCCCGACCGATCAGACCCTCTCGTGGCAGGGCAGCGTATTCGCCGTCGAGTGCCGAATCGAGGTCTGGAAGCTCGACGACGACGGTGAGCGGTTCCCGCTGCCCGTTTACAGCGAGTCCGTCACGGGCTCGCAGTTCGTTCCGCCGGAGCTCTGGAGTCCTCTCGCGACTTACGAGTGGCAAGTCACAGTCATCGATCTCGAAGGACGCGAGAGCGTGTCCGAGGTCTGGACCTTCCTCACCGAAAACACCCCACCGCCGCCGCCCATCGACGACATGAAGCTCATCGGGCCCGGGGAGTTCGCCGATGTGGACGCGGGCGTCGTGCTCGATTGGGACCCGTCCTCGAGCGCAGACGAGTTCTGGGAGGTCTACACGGTGATGCTCTGGAGCGATACCGAGGCCGAAGGAACGGAGGTCGCGCACGTCGGCGCCGAGTCGTCCTTCGAGCCGCGAGATCTCGAGGTCGGGGTGAGCTACTCGTGGCAGATCCTCGCCGTCAATGACGGAGGCGAGGCGCTCAGTCCCGTCTGGCACTTCCAGACGAGCGAGGGGGGGGCGACCTTCCGACGCGGCGATGTCAACGATGACGGAAGCTTCGATCTTTCCGATGCGATCGCGGCTCTCAATTGGCTCTTCCTCGGCGCCGCGACTCCGAACTGCATCGACAGCGTCGACTTCGACGACAACGGGAAGACGGAGATCTCGGACCCGATAGCGGCCCTCAACTACCTCTTCTCGGGAGGGCCTGGGCCCCGGCCGCCGGGACTCGATTGCGGCATCGATCCGACCGGGGAGGAGACCGAGCTCGGTTGCGCTGCGTCGAACGGCTGCGGGAACTGAGGAGTTTGCCTTACTTCTTCACGGGCTCCGCGACGAGACGCACGCCGGATCGCGTCAGCTCGGTATGGGAAGGAACTCCGTAGCGGGCGTCGGTTCGAAAGCGAAACTCGTCGACTGTGTAGTTGCAGCCACCGCGCACGCTGCGATGCCCGCGACCGTGGCGTGTGACTCCGTCGATGAACTCCGTGACGCTTCCGGCCATGTCTCGCACGCCGAAGACACTCTCGTCGAAGGGGCGTGTTCCGCGCAGCGTCACGATGGATCTCAGCTTCGGATGAACTCCTTCCGCGCTGCGGCAGAAGCTCCAGATCATGTAGTTCCCCCAAACGAACGCACGCCGATCGGCTCCTCGGGCCGCACGTTCCCACTCGTAGTCGGTCGGGAGTCGGTAGTTCCAGTTCGGGTCGCGCTTCGAGCGCCAGTGCGCGTACTCGATGAGAGCCGCGAAGCTGACGCCGAA
Organism: uncultured Planctomycetia bacterium; assembly: GCA_964478085.1. GTDB lineage: Bacteria > Planctomycetota > UBA8108 > UBA8108 > UBA8108 > CAYMLL01. Next base: position 7,977 of record CAYZGY010000186.1, on the reverse strand, counting down.
GAGGGGGGTCGTCGGAGGAAGGCGCTCATTGAGCTGCCACTCGCCCTCCTCGCTTTCTGGCGTCTTCACGCGAACCATCGAGCGGGGTCGCTCGTTCTCCGCCGACTTCGTGCGGCCGAGGCCCGGCAGGATTTGGATGGCGATCTTGCCGGACTCGCGTTTGGCACGATCACTCTCGAGAATGCACAAGCCCTCGGAATCGGCTCGCTCGCGCACGAACTCGAGGTACTCGCCCTGAGTCTCCTCGAACTCGCTGAGAAAGAAACCGTCGCTTTCGTGGTCGCCGTACGGGACGTTCTGAAGGAACAGTCGATCGTCTCCACCCAGGCTCGATTTTCCGGGAGGGATGAACACGAATCCCCTCGGAATCGCATCCGTCTTCTTCAAAACGCCGATGACGTCCTGCGATTGCGGCCCGACGATCGGGAGGCGCGTGAGGGCGTATCCCGGTTTGCGAAAGACGAGCAGGAAGCTGCCCGCAGCGATCGGGAGGGTGAGAGTCGTGCCTGTCTCTCCAATCTTGGAGGCGGCCGAGAGATCGAGGGGGTAGCCCTCGAACGTGAAGCCGAGCTGGCGTCGGATGTCGGTGAGCTCGCCGATACCCAACGGAATCTTGGTATCCGCCTTGCGACCCGCGTCGCCGGATCTGCGGCGAAGCATGCCGTCCGGGTAGGATTTGGAAGGGTACGGTGTCCACTCGAGCTCGATCGGGTCGCCGGCCCGATCGACGTGGAGCGCGATTTTCTCGTCGCCCGAGATGCCTCGCAGGGCGCCTGCGAGATCGGTACGCGAGCGGATCGTTCGGTCGCCCACGCGGACGAATCGATCGCCGGTTCGCGGCCCGCCCGTGGCGCGAACGTGCTTCGGGAGCCAGATCTTTGCGACGCGAAGAAAGCGAGCGTTCTCGACGGCGTCCGCCGTCAGAGGGCGATCCGGATGGGCCGGCACGGGAATCAATCGCGCGTCACGCTCGACGTGGCGGAAGCAGAAGACTTCGGCGCCAGGTGGGTCGGAAGTGATCTTCAGCGTGCCTCGCACGTTGCGGTTATCGACGTCGTGCTCGCGAAAGAGGAACTCGGCGATGCTCTGAGAAGAGCGACTCGACTCGAGGTCGCTGCTGAGTGCGTCGAGCGTCAGGGAGGCCTCGCGGAAGACCTCCGACTCGGGGGGAGCGACGTCGAGGGCCGACGAGAGCGCCAGAAAAGCCGCGGCGGACTCCTCGGCGAAGCGGCGCTCGAGCGCCAGTTGACGCTCTCGAATCGCGAGCTCCTCTCCGCGTTGCCAGACGGGGCGCCAGTTTCCGAGGCGTGCGCGGACGGTCGTGAGCTCCCCGAAGTCGCCACGAATCGCGTCGATGTCCCGTCGGAGCGTGACGATCGACGCCAGTCCCGCGCGCCCTTGATCGAGAAGAAGTCTGCTCTCGGCGAGTCGTTCCCGCTGCGCACGGCGTTCGTCCGCCATCGAGGTCAGCCAAGCCGCGAGAGCGACCGAAACGAGGATCAAGGAGACCGCGAGAACGGCTCGTCGATGACGACGCAGAATCTTCCGCACACGATAGCTGACGCTCGGTGGGCCAGCGAGAACCGGTTCGTCGCGCAGGAATCGCCGGACGTCCTCCGCGAGCTCCGAGGCCGTCGCGTAGCGATGGTTCGGATCCTTGGCGAGGGCCTTCATGACGATCCAGTCGAGATCGCCTCGGAGTCGTCGGCGCAGGCCCGTCGTCGTCGTGTCGCGCGAGCGGGCCCGTTTCTCCCCGTGAACCGTATCCTGCCGAACTCGTGCGCTCGGGAGTTGCGGATCGACCTCGCGGATCACGCGCTGGATCTCGGCGATGCGCATCGCTCCGCCGGTCGAGGTGAAGTCGAAGGGACGCGAGCCAGTGAGCAGCTCGTAGAGGAGAACGCCGAGCGCGTAGATGTCGGTACGCGTGTCGACCTCGTGGGGCTCTCCGCTCGACTGCTCCGGACTCATGTACGCCGGCGTGCCGATGATCTGCCCGACTTCCGTCTGAAGTGTCGCCTCGGTGAGCTCGTCACTCAGGGCTTTCGCGATGCCGAAGTCGATGATCTTCGGGACGGCCTGGTCGCCCTCGACAGTGACGAGGACGTTGGCCGGTTTGAGGTCGCGGTGGATGATCCCCTTCTGGTGCGCGTGCTGGATCGCGTCGCAGACGTCGAGGAAGACCTCGAGACGCGCGGTCGTGTCGAGGGATCGAGCGTCGCAGTGCTCCTGAATCGGCACACCGTCGACGAGCTCCATGACGAAGAAGGAGCGACCCCTCTCCGTCTCTCCCGCGTCGTAGACTTTCGCGATGCCGCGATGGCTCATCACCGCGAGCGCTTGGCGCTCCGCCTCGAACCGCGCGAGAATCTGCTTCGTGTCGAGACCGGTCTTGATCGCCTTCAGGGCGACCGTTCGGCAGACCGGCTCCGTCTGCTCGGCCTTGTAGACGACGGCGAAGCCTCCCGATCCGAGCACGTCGACAACGCGGTAGTTGCCGATCTCGTCGCCGAGCGAGAGGCCGGTCTCGTTGCCTCGGGTCGAGGGCTCGTCTTCCGCGGCGCGCAGAGCTTCGACGGCTCCGGCGATCGACCCGGCCATGGATCCTGTCCGTGTCTCGGATTCGTGCGAGTCGCTCTCGTCCCCGGCGTCCTCGAGAGCCCCGTCCTCGAGAGCCCCGTCCTCGAGAGCCCCGTCCTCGAGAGCCCCGTCCTCGAGAGCCATCGAGTGGAGCGCGCGAAGGGCGTTAGCGAGATCGGGGTTTTCCTCGCAGACGTCGTCGAGGTCGACCGTCTCCCCGGCCTTCTGACGGCGCTGGAGCTCGTCGAAGACGGACTGCGCGTCTCCCCCCTCCCCCTCGGGGGCGTCGGAGGTGGGCTCTTGGCTCGGGTCGGTCAGCATGGCGGTCGAGTCTCGCTGCGACGCGGATTCTAACCGATGTTCGCCCGATTGTGGGCGTCGACAGTTGCTGCAGATCGGGTGCCTGCGTATCTTGGCAGCCATGGACGACCCGATGCTCGAGACGATCGCCCTCGTGCGCGACGCCCAGGAAGGCGACCGTGACGCGCTCGAATCCCTCTTCGAGCGGTACCTCCCCCGAGTGCGCCAGATCGTCGCGCTGAGGCTCGGGTTCCGCCCGAGTCAGTTCGACGTGCACGAGGAGATCGTCCAGGAGGCCCTCCTCAACACGTTTCGCAACCTCGATCGCTACGAGGAGCGCAGCGAGGCGACCTTCCGCAACTGGGTCTCGCAGTGCGTGACCAACTCGATCCGCCAGCACTTCCGTGCGGCCGGCGCCCAGAAGCGGGGTGCCGACAAGGTGCGGCTCTTCGGCAGCTACGAGAGCGACGACGTCAGCGCGATCGTCTTCGCGGGTGACGAGCCGACTCCGAGCGCCGTCATCGGCAAGCAAGAGACGATCGCGGCGCTCGAAGGGGCGCTCGTCGACCTCAAGGAGCACTGGCGGGAGGTCGTCTTGATGCGTATCTTCTGCGAGATGGAGTACGCCGAGATCGGCGAGGAGATGGGAATTCGCGAAGAGGCGACCGTGCGAAAGATGTTCAGCCGCGCGATGGGGCAGCTTCGCACGATTTGCGCGGAAGAATCCTAGTTTGCTCCTTCCTCACTCCAACCACCAGGCTTCCTGATTCCTCCTCGTTGCCGAAATCGAGCTCGAGGTTCCATGACGGACGCGAGGCGGCCGTCTCGGGTCTCGAGCCTCGCGGCGGGTCGCCGCGCCGCCGGATCTCTCTACTTTGGGCAAGGGGCGGCAGAGGTCATCACCCTTCCCCTCCCGATCTGTCGCCCGATTCCCTGGAGACCCCCGATTCCCTGGAGACGATCATGCTCGGGACTGTTGTCGGAGAAGAGGGACGTGTACGAGGGACGAGGAAGATGAGCGCCCCGATCATTCGCCGGCCGACTCGGCCGTCACAGACATGACGATCGGCGCCGTGTTGTCGCGTCCCTTGAGGAACTCGATCTCGCGAATCGTCGCGTCGCGCTTCGGGTGGATCACGAGGTAGCGCAGCTGCTTGCCTCGCAGATTGAATGCGAACTTCGAGCCGGGCACGTCGATGCGACGGATGTAGTCCGAGAAGTGGACTCCGTTGCGAAGCTCGTGATCCTCCTGCTTGCCGTCGCCGTAATGCAGACGGACGATGAGCGAGACGCTTCCGGGTCGATCGCTCGTCGCGCCCCATCCGCTGACCCCGGAGAGCATGTGGATCGCGCGAGCCGAAGAGTTGCACGGAATCTTCGCCTTCGTCGGCATCTTCGACGAGATCGCGCCGTTCGTGCTGCGGAGCATGATCGCATTCGGGACCTTGTCGACCTGGGGATCGACGAGGTGGAAGGGGACGCCCTCGAAGGTCTTCGGTGTCCAGTCCCGGAAAACCATGCGTTCGTGACGCGAGGACTCGTTGAAGAACATTCCCTTCGTCGTCACGATCGTCGCCGCTTTCTCGAGCGGCAGCGGGAGATACTTGCCGCGCTTCGTCAGGAATGCGAGCAGGTCGCCGATTCCGTCGTTGCCGAGCTGCTTCTCGAAGCCGTCGGGCATCAGCGACATGCGCGATCCGTCGATGCGAGCGACGTCCTCTCGGAGCAGGACGGTCTTCTTGCCTTCGGCGTCGAAGATCTCGATCGACGTCTTCGTCTCCGAGGCGAGCATACCGTTGAGCGTCCGACCCGTGTTCGTGATGACGGTGTAGAGGCGGTAGTTGCCCTCGACGCTGCGGCTCGGGTCGATGATGTGCTGGAGAAGCTCCTCCTTCGGGTGAGCGGCCATACCTGTGAGGGCGGGTCCGATCTTCGTGCCCTTGCCGCTGTGCGTGTGGCACTTCGCGCAGGCCTTCTCGAAGTGGACGAATCCGGCCTTGGCGTCTCCGGGGCGCTTCTCGAGCAGGGGGAGGAGCTCGTCGATGACCTTTTGACGATCGGGGTTGGGCAGCGCGCCTGCGGCTGCGAGCAGCTTGCGTGCGTCGGCCGCGACCTTCTTGTCGCCGTGCCGCGTCAGCTGCTGCTTCTGGTCGAGGGTCAGGAGGGTGATGTCGACGTCGCCTTCGAGAGCGCCTTCGACGAGCGATCGAGTCCAGTCGCTCTGCTTGAGCAGCACGAGCTGAGCCTCACGCTTGACCGAAGGGGTCATGCCCCCGAGAGCCTCGACGATCACGTCGCCGAGCTTCTTCGAGGCACTCTGTGAGACCGCGTCGAAGAGACCCTTGGAGAGCTCGAAGGACGCCGACGGGCCGATGAGGCCGATGAGCTCGCCGAGCACCTCCTCGTCGTTGCTCAGGAACGCGACGAGCTCGCGAGCCGCTTCGGCGCGATCCTTGTCAGAGCGTTTCGTGTCGGTGGCGACCTCGAGGAAGCCGTCGGCGATCTCCTGGCTGAACTTCTCGAGGCCTTGGACCTTCCAGCGGTTCGCGAGTGAGACGAGCTTTCCCTTGTGCTGAGGAGAGAGGCGCTCGAGCACCTGAACGAGAGCGCCGCTCACTTTCTCTCCACCCGCGAGCGCGTGATCGGAAGGCCAGCCCTTCTCGAATCCCGTGATGATCAGATCCGCGACTTCGCGCGAGGCGCTCGCGAGCGAAGCGAGAATGACGCCGCTGCCGGTCGGCTTACCGCGGGCGTGGTGCTCGGCGACGCGCGAGATGAGCTGCTTGACCGAGTCGCTGCCGATCGTCTTCGGGGTGTCGGCCGCGACGAGGGTCAGGAAGTGCGTGTCGTGACGGGCGGCCGCGCTCGTGGCGGCGTCCGGGATCCAGCGATCGTTGAGGTTCGCATCGTTTCCGAGCGCGTTGATGATCGCGGATGCGGCGCGCGCGGAAGCCGGGCTCTCGGCGAGCGCGAGGAACCCGGAGAGTCGCACCTGGCCGTCGTCGTCGGTGAGTGACCCCGCTGCGACGAGCGCTTCGATGAAAGCTGCGTTGCGAGGCGAGGCGTCGAGAGCTGCCTTGCGAGCTCCGGCCGAAGCGTGACGCAGATTCGCGTGAGCGACCGAGACCGCTTCGGCATCATCGCCCGAGAGCAGCCCGAGTCCGTGGAGCGTCCAGAGCGCGTGGATCACGCCCGGTGCGTTGCCGATCGCGTCGATGGACTTGCCCCTCGCGAGAGCGACGAGGTCGTCACGGACGTCCTTCTTCCCGCGCGTCACGAGAAGACGTTGCGCCGTGCGACGCCAGAAGAGGTTGTCGTTCTTGAGCTGCGCGACGAGCTCCGCTCCCGTGGCCTTCGAGAGATCGATCGAGCGGTAGCCCTTGGTCCCCTTCGGCACGATGCGGTAGATGCGGCCGTGAGTCTTATCGCGAAGATCGGTGACGTACGCGTTGCCCTTGCCGTTGCGGAAGCCGCGGGGCGTCGGGTTGTGCTGGACGATGTAGTTGTACCAATCGATCATCCAGACCGAGCCGTCAGGTCCTACCTCGGCCATGATCGGGGCCGTCCATTCGTCGACGGACGCGAAGAGGTTCCAAGAGTTTCGCGAGACGAAGTCGGCGCCCTTCTTCTCAATGAGGAAAGTCGCGCAGAGGTGTCCGGTCGGGCCCGTGACGAACGCGGTTTGATTCCAGTAGTGCTTCGGGTAGGCGCGTGCCGTGTAGAGGGCGTGTCCCGCGGCGGCGGTGAAGTTGCCGTGGTGATCGACCTGGCGAACCTTCTCGGTGATCGGGTAGAACTTCGCGCCGATGGCCGTATTCTCGAGTCGACGAGACGACCAGCCCCGCACCGCCTCGTAGTAGCGGTTCGGGATCGGCATGTAGACGCTCGGGTTGCCGTTCGCGGTCGAGCCGAAGAGGACTCCTTCTTCCGAGAAGCCGACGCCCCACGAGTTGTTGTTCGTGTTGCGCAGAAACTCGGCCTTCGATCCGTCGGCACGGAAACGGTAGAAGCCCGTGCGGAAGCTGTGGTCCTCGTCTCCGATCTTTCCGCGGAAGCCCGAGTAGCCGACCATTCCGTAGATCTGGTTGTCGAAGCCGTAGTGCATGTTGCTCGGGCCGGCGTGCGTGTCGCCCGTCGACCAACCGCTGAACAGCACCTCTCGAACGTCAGCGATGTCGTCGCCGTCCGTGTCCTTGAGGAAGAGCGTGAGTGGGGCTTGATGGACGAGGAGTCCGCCGTTCGCATGGCAGAGGCTCGTCGGGATGCTCAGCTTGTCCGCGAAGATCGTGAACTTGTCGGCGCGGCCGTCGCCGTCCGTGTCTTCACAGATCTTGATCGAGTCACGGCCCTTGTCTTCGGGCTGGATCTCGTTGGGGTAGTCGAACGTCTCGGCGATCCAGAGGCGTCCGCGCTCGTCCCAGGTCATGCAGAGGGGCTTGCGGATCTCGGGCTCGGCGACGAAGAGTTGCACCTCTAGGCCGTCCGGGACGACCATGTGCTTCATCGACTCCTTCGGCGAGATCGGCTTCTGCATGACGCTGATCGGATCGCCCTGCGTTCCCCAACGCCTGCCGGGAAGGTAGTTCGGCAGCTTCGCTTCGGTGTACTCGAAGTCCTCGGCCTTCGGCATGTGCGCGAGCGGGTTGTTGTCGATGACCGAGTCGTCACCGCAGGCCCAACGGATGCCGCGTTCGACGAGGGAGTGGAAGCCCGGGTGCCCCCAGGTTCGATGGTCGTGACCGTAGGCCGTGTAAAACACGCGCCCCTTGCCGTGCTTGCGAATCCATGTCCAAGGCTCGTCCTTGCCCTTTTCCTTGCGGATCTGGAGGACGCGTCGATCCTTCTCGTTGTGCTTCGTGTGGACGTAGGTCTCGTCGAAGGTGAAGAACTCCCAGGCGTTCTTCGTGATCGGGTGATCGTCGTCGACGATGTGCGTCTCGAAGCGCTCGAATCCGTGACGCTGGAACTGCGCGCCGACGAGGTCGATGTACTTCTGCGACTTGATGAAGCAGTACGACGCGCAGTGGAGCGGGATGAAGCCCTTGCCGCTCGCGACGTAGTCGAGGAGCGCCTTCTCGTGCGCGTCGGTGTAGGAGC
>CAYZGY010000185.1:0-11326 GCA_964478085.1 uncultured Planctomycetia bacterium | reverse complement strand
CTCGGTCGTGCGTTGGCGCGTCTCGGGATGGATCGCTGGGCCGCGGTCATGCTCGAGCGCTATCGAGGCGCGGAGTCTTGGCGTCAGGCCGAGCAGTCCGTTCTCGCTCTCGAGTATGCCGGGGACGACGCGAAGGCGAAGCGTCGACGATCGGAAGCCGAGCTCGACCGCGGCCGCCTCTTTCGTGCGATGAAGCTCGCGCAGGAAGCCCTCCAAATGAATCCGGGTCTCGTCGCTGCCTACTACGACCTCGCGCGTATCTCGACCTTTCTCGGCCAGCCGGATGACGCGAAGAGGGCTCTCGAGTCGCTCCGCGCCAAGTCGGGAGATCACCCGAGCCTCTTCGCGGCCCTCGGCCGAGTGTACGAGGCGCTCGGCCAGGTCGACGCGGCAAAGACGGCGTATCGGACGGCACTCGATGGAGACGCGAAGCTCCTCGACATCGCGGTTCGCCTCGGCAGGCTCGAGTCGGGCGAGCCGCCGCAGGTGCTCGAGGACCCCGAGCCCGAGACTCTACGCGCGCTGCGTTTCGAGGTGCAGAGCCGAATCGGTACGCTTCCGGTTTCGAAGTCCGTGCCCGAGCTCGTCAAGCTCGTCCCCGTCCAGATTCAGAACCACCGGGGGGAAGACGCGCGTGCTCTCGCTCTGTTCCTCTTCCGCGTCGCACCCAAGGTGCCGGGAGTCGGCGAAGCCGTCCTCGGTAGCCATTCCCGGAACACCGACCTCTTCGTCCGCTTGTGGGTGCTTCACTCGCTCGGCGTTCCGATGGCCTCGGAGCTCTTCGACGGGGAGTTTCAACGCCTCGGGATCGATCGAGCGGGTGTGCAGAAGATCCTGATGCGCAATTGAGCGTCTCAGCGAGCGCGAAGCTTGCTCACCACGAGGCGGCGAAAGACCCACTGGTCGCCGATGGGAGAGTTGACCGGTCGTGTTTCGTCGTTCGCGAACTGGACGAGTTCCCAGCCCTGCGACCCGAGCGCGTTGAGGACGGCGGTGACACCGGAACCGGGCTCCCGGCTGCCGATCGCGTCGATCAGCTTCCGTGCCGAGAGCCGTCGCTTGTCGAACTCTCGCGGTCCGCGGAACTCCCAAGAGTCGGTGTCGTTCGGGGCCGGACGCACCGAAAGGATGCCGTACTCCCAGCGCGGAGTCGGATTCTCCTGCGCTTCGGTCGAGTCCCGAAAGCTCGAGAGGCTACCGACGAGAAAGGTCGCCACGAGGAGCGCGAAGACGGGAAGGGACGCGGCGAGCAGACGTTGTGAGAGCATGGAGACCTCCTGCGGACGAGTGGGCTTTCCTTGCAAGACGGGCGGGACGAACTCCCTGTTCAATGCAAACGGCTGAAATTTCGCGGTCGACTTCGTTAGAATCGTTCCCCATGAGAACACGATTCGCTCTCACGCTGACCTTGTCGCTCGCGCTTTCGAATTCGGCGTCGAGCTCGGATCACTGGTCCTTTTCGTCTCCGAAGCGCTCGACACTGCCTGCCGCGGCTCCTGGCGACCCGGCAGGTAACGAGATCGATCGTTTCGTTCTCGCCCGTCTGGCGCAGCACGAGTTGCGTCCGTCCACTCGAGCGGATCGACTCACCGAGATTCGCCGTCTCTCTCTCGACTTGCGCGGGCTGCCGCCGTCGATCGAAGAGGCCGACGCGTACCTCGCCGACGAAAGCCCGGACGCCTGGGCGCGACTCGTCGACCGATTCCTCCGCTCGGCCGCCTTCGGGGAACGCATGGCGCAGGACTGGCTCGACCTCGCGCGCTACGGAGACACGAACGGATTTCACGGAGACAGCGACCGTGACATGTGGCTCTATCGCGACTACGTGATCGAGTCGTTTCAGAAGAATCTTCCCTTCGATCGTTTCATCGTCGAGAACCTCGCGGGGGATCTGCTTCCCGAAGCCGACGATCGCACGCGGGTGGCGTCGGGCTTCAATCGTTGCAATACCTTCAACGAGGAGGGCGGTGCCGATCCCGACGAGTTCTACGTTCACTACGCTGTCGATCGCACGAACACGATGGGGCAGGTCTTCCTCGGACTGACGCTCGGTTGCGCGCAGTGCCACGATCACAAGTACGATCCGATCTCGCAGAAGGAGTACTACGAGATCTACGCATTCTTCAACAGCGTCGAGGGCGAGATCGGCGCGGGTGGCCAGGCGGGCTATCACAACAAGCCGCTGCCGCCGCTGCTCTTCACGTACTCGGCGAAGCAGCTCGAGGAAATGAAGAAGCTCGAGGCCGAGGTCGCGGCGATCGAGGGCGAGCTCGTGAAGACGGAGCGGGCGATTCTCGAGGGAGAGCCGAGCCCGGAGAGCGTCGTGGCGCAGCGTGCTTGGGAAGAGGGCGTTCGCGGGAATCGAGCTCCCGAGTCCCCGGGGGAGGAGGGGCTGGCGCTCTGGCTCGACGCGAGTGATCTCGACGGCGATCGCAAGAACGACGAAGGCCGAGAGAGCCGAGAGATCGCCTCGTGGCGCGGACGCACGAAGGCGCACCACGAAGCGAAGTCGAGCGGCAAGCCGAAGCTCGTACCCGGAGCCCTCAACGGAAAGCCAGGCGTGCGCCTCGACGGAGCCCACGATTACTTGCGAACGCCGAAGGGCGGCGAGTCGCTTCGCGGAGACTTCACGATGGTCGTCGTCTGCCGGCTCGATCGGCTCGACGCTCACCAGATGCTCTTGATGTGGGGCGAAGAGGCGACCGGCAAACGTCGCGCTCTTTGGAAGACGTCGGGGAAGAACCAGGTCAGCTTCAACGGCTATCACCGCGACGTCATCGGTGCCGGCGTCGTCAAGGCCGCCGAGCCGTTCGTCGCGACGATCACGAAGAAGGGCGGAGAGAACGAGATCCGCTTCTTCCTCAACGGACAGGAAGCGGGCTCTGGAAAGACCGCGCTCGAGGCCTTCGGATCGACCGCGATCACCATCGGCGCCAACAACGCGGGGAACGAGAAGACGACCGGGGTTTTCGGCGATGTGCTCGTCTACTCGCGTGCCCTCGAGCCCGAGGAGCTCGACCGGGTCGGTCACTACCTCGCGAGCAAGTACGGCATCGCGGGCACGAAGCGTGCTCTGCCGAAGCCCATCGAGGACGCTCTGCAGATCGCCGAGTCGGAGCGCTCGGACCAAGCGCGCCGTCTCTTGCGCGAGCATTTCCTCCGTCGCGTCGACACGTCGATACGTGCGAAGATCGAGCCGATCGAGAAGCGTCTCGCGTCGAAGCGTGAAGCGCTCGCGAAGGTCCGTTCGGCGAAGTCCTCGACGATGGTCATGGTCGAGAAGAAGAAACGCACACCTGCGTTCGTGCTCATGCGTGGAGACTTCCAGCACCGCGGCCAGGAGGTCGACCCGAACGTCCCGCGCGTCTTTCCGAAACTTCCGAAGGACGCGCCTCGATCCCGCCTCGGTCTCGCTCAGTGGCTCGTCTCGGCCGATCATCCGCTGACGGCGCGTGTCGCGGTCAATCGCATCTGGCAGCAGCTCTTCGGCGTCGGTCTCGTCAAGACGGCGGGGGACTTCGGCACGCGTGGCGAGCGGCCGAGTCACCCCGAGCTCCTCGATTGGCTCGCGGTCGAGTTCGTCGAGAGCGGATGGGATGTGCACTCGCTCGTGCGCAAGATCGTCTCGTCGTCGACGTACCGACAGGGCTCTCGGAGTGACTGGCGCTACGACCGGAAGGACCCCGAGAATCGTCTTCTTTGGCGTGCACCGCGCGTTCGACTTTCTGCCGAAGGGATTCGCGACATGGCGCTCGCTGCGAGTGGTCTTCTCTCGCGCGAGGTGGGTGGGCGCAGCGTACGCCCGTTCCAGCCCGCGGGATACTTCCGTGACAAGGTCGGTCGCGACTGGAAGATCGACTCGGGCGCGAACTACTACCGTCGCGGGCTCTACACCTACTGGCGTCGAACGCCGCCCTATCCCGCATTTCAAATCTTCGACGCGCCGAGTCGCGAGTTCTGCACGGTTTCGCGTCCGAGAACCAACACGCCGCTGCAAGCTCTCGTGACGATGAACGATCCGACGTTCATCGAAGCCGCGCGACAGCTCGCCGAGCGCGCCCTCGAACTCGAGCCCGAGCCCGAGAACGGGGATGAGTCAGCGCGTCTCCGCCACGTTTTCCGGCGCGTGCTGACGAGGCCGCCCGAGGTTCGCGAGCTCGCGGTTCTGCGTCTCGCGCTCGACGAGCAGCGCGCGAACTACCGCGCCGACGTCGACGCCGCGAAAAAGCTCGTCGCGATCGGGCCGTCGAAGTCTCGCGAAGGCACTCCTCCCGAGGAGCTCGCCGCGTGGACGGCCGTCGCGAGCATCGTGCTCAATCTCGACGAAGCGATCACGAAGGAGTGAAGGACGGAACGATGAACGATTCGCACGAGCTTCTCCATCGTCGACGATTCCTCGGCAGAACGTCTCTCGGGCTCGGCGCGCTCGCGGCGACCGAGCTCTTCGCCGGCCGGGCCTCGCGAGCCGAAGGGCGAAGCTCGCAGGCGAACCTCGGACCGCACTTCCGTCCGCGCGCTCGACGCGTGATCTACCTCCACCTCTCCGGTGGTCCCTCGCAACTCGACACCTTCGACCCGAAGCCGGGACTCCGAAAGCACCACGGGAAGCCGCTGCCCGAGTCGATCCGAGGCGAGCAGCGCCTGACGACGATGACGCGACAGCAGAAGCGCATCGACGTCCTCGCTTCGGGGCAGAAGTTCGCACGCTACGGCGAGAGCGGCCTCGAGATGAACCGGCTCTTCGAGAAGACCGCAGGCCACGCCGACAAGCTCTGCTTGATTCGGAGCGTCTACACCGAGCCGATCAATCACGACCCAGCGGTGACCTTCCTCCAAACCGGGTCGCCGCTCTCGGGACGTCCGGCGATGGGCTCTTGGATGAGCTACGGTCTCGGCACCGAGAACGCCGACCTCCCGGCGTTCGTCGTCCTCCTCTCCGGCGGCGGGCAGCCGACGCCTTCGCGCTATTGGCAGAACGGCTTTCTACCGAGCCGGCACCAGGGAGTACAGCTCCGATCGGGCTCCGAGCCCGTCCTCTTCCTCTCGAATCCGGCCGGCATCTCGAAGACGACGCGTGGGAAGATCGTGAACCGCATCTCGGAGCTCAACGCGCTCCGTCACGAGAAGGTCCGTGATCCCGAGATCGAGGCGCGCATCGACGCGTTCCAGCTTGCCTATCGCATGCAGACCTCCGTGCCCGCGCTGATGAGCCTCGACGGCGAATCGAAGGGAGTGCTCGAGGATTACGGCGCGCAGCCCGGGAAATCGTCCTTCGCGAACAACTGTCTCCTCGCGCGAAGGCTGGCCGAGGCCGGCGTGCGATTCATCCAGCTCTACGACCGCGGCTGGGATCACCACGGGAATGTCGAGAGTGGCATCCAGAGCAAGATCCGCCAGGTCGATCGCCCGATTGCTGCGCTCATCAGCGATCTCGACCGACGCGGCCTCCTCGACGAGACCTTGATCGTCTGCGGCGGAGAGTTCGGCCGCACGACGTACGGGCAAGGCGGCAAGGGGAAGCACTTCGGCCGCGATCACCATCCGCGATGCTTCACGACTTGGTTTGCAGGCGGCGGGATCCGTGGTGGGATGACCGTCGGGCGGACGGACGACTACTCGTACAACATCGTCGAGGACCCGGTGCACGTGCACGATCTTCAGGCGACGATTCTGCATTGTCTCGGGATCGATCACGAGCGGCTCGTGTTTCGATTCAAGGGGCGCGACTTCCGGTTGACGGATATCGCGGGGGCGGTGCGGCACGATTTTTTGGGGTGAGGGGACGGCCCCTCAAAGCCGTCCCACGACGCAGTGGATATTCCCGCCGGTCAGGTAGAAGCGGTCGGGAATGGTTCGCACGTTCGGGACGAGCTTGCGGTAGAGGTCGTAGGCTCGGCGGTTGCTTCCCGCGAGTCGGTAGATCTGGCGGTCGCGTGTCGGCCGCAGCGTCGCACGTTCGTCGAGAACGGCTCGTGCGCGCGCTTCGAAGAGTCGCACGTTACGAATTCGCGGATCGTCGCGTCCGTTCGCCATCGGATCGCGAAGCGTCAGGAGGAAGCGGCCCGGCTCGGCGCCGCGTACGAGCTTTCGCGGTCGCAAGGTGACACCGTGGCGAACGAACTGGCACTTGCGCGCGCCGAGGGGCTCTCCGACGTGTCGGCCGACGAGGCTCGGAAGGCGAACCGAGACGTCGGCGACGCGCAGCTCGCGTTCGCGGATGCTCGCGACGAAGCCCGGATCGCGGATATCGAGAAGGCGCTCGCGAATCGGGCTCGTCGCGCTCTTGCGCAAGCCGTGGCGAATGCCGAGTTGCTGCCGGAGGTCGATCTTTCGAATGGGCGTGTTCTCGCCGTCTTCGGTGTCGACTTTGAGCGTGAATCCCGGAATGCCGATCTCACGCGTGGCGATGAGCCCTCCGGGACGGTCCTGGATACGGATCGTCATCGATGGCGGCGCCTGAAGATCGAAGAGCTCTGCTGCGAGAGGAACTGCGACGCTTCCGTTCACGAGCTTGACGACGAGCGTTCCGCTTGCCGGACCTTTTCGCGTGGCCTGAAAACCGACTCGGACCTGAACGCCGACCGTCTCGTTGACGTCCGTGCGCGCTTCGGGGGCCTCGACGACCGTGAATCCCGGATCGGAACCGTCGGTGATTCCCGCGCTGATGAAGAGGTCATCCGCGTAGATGCGAAGAGGCGCGGCGATCACGAAGCTCTCGCCAGGCAGCGTTCCCACTTCACCGAAGTTGAGTGAGACCGGGGCGGAGCGTTGGGCCAGAAGGGGACCGCTCGAAAGAAGCGAGGAGAGAGCGACGAGCGTGATGAACCGCCCGAGCGAACGACGGGGACGAAGTCGCGTCGTGATTTCCAATCCGTCGAGAAGAAGTACGACGCAATCTTCTCAGGTCGTGCGCGCCGTCCGCCCCATTCCTCGGCGCAAGCATACCAGCAGACCGGAGCTCGCACAAACTCGGGTATCGAACGAGTCGCGAACGCCGAGCCCTCACCGAAGAGGGCGAAAACCCAGCGAACCTTGGACCGCGTAATTGCATGTGCAGCCCGAGCTCGCCTCGGGGATCAGCAGCATGCCGGCGGCCGGAATCATGTTGATCCAGCAGCCCGGGCGACTGACCGTGGTGATCTTCGTCGTCTTGCCCGACTCGACGTCGAACGCCGTCGGATTCGACTGACGGAAGAAGAGCGCGTTCGCCGAGGCGGAGAGTCCGCCGCACCCTCTGCGGGAGCCGGCCTTCCACTTCCAGTCGGTGCTCGGTGTGCCGTCGGCGATCCGATACGCGAAGGGTTCGCAGATCAGGCGGTCGTTTTGGATCAAGGGATGCAGGTCTTGCTCGCCGTGGGAGCCACCGATCTTGGCCGGCTGCCGTTGCGTCGTTCGCCAGGCGAGGTCGCCGGTCGTCGCGTCGAGCGCGACGATATCGTAGAGGATGTGGTCCTTTTTCGGATCGCTGCCGCTGTTTCGCGAGCCGACGAGCACGAACCGATTCTCGGAGTAGAGCCCGTAGACGTTGTGCTCGATCGCGAAGAGGTCGAGCTCACGAGACCAGACGGTTCGACCGCTCGCGAGATCCAGAGCGAGAACTCGGGCGGGCTGCGCAAAGGCTTCCGAGAGCCGGAAGCGGCCCGGGATACGTCCCGGCGCTTCGACGATGCGAGGAGCGATCGCGCAGTCGACGACGTAGAGTCGTCCCTCGCCGATCGTCACGGTCGGCTGGAGAAAGGTCCCTCGCCGGGTCCAGAGCGTCCCGCCGTTGTCGCGGCTCTGCGCGAAGAGCGTGCGACTCGTGACGATCGGTCGCTGGTCGTAGTACGACTCGTAGACCGCCGCGAGGCTCTGCGTCCGTCGCACCGCGCCCGGGTGAACAGCGCTTCCGTAGAGGCGCTTCCGGTCGATGGCGACGGAGCCCCATTCGTCGTCGGGTGTTTCGGGAATCGGCGGCACGCGATGCTCGAGGCGCTCCGCCCCCGTCCTCGCATCGATGGATCGGCACGACGCACCGCTCGCGACGTAGAGCTCGACGCCGTCGGTCGCCATCGAGCCGCTGTCGCGAAACGCGGCGACACGTGTCGAGTCCGGAATCTCGCGCTCCCAGAGAACGGCTCCGTTGTACGCGTCGACGGCGATGACCTTGTCCGCCGCGGGGACGAAGAGCCGGCCCCGCGCGACGAGTGGGGGGACGGTGCGATGGTGACGGTCGATCATGTCACGTGGGCCGGGTCGACCGAACCACTGCAGACGGAGCTCTCCCCGCACGAACGGGTCGGCGCTCGATCCACGGTTGGCCGCGTCGGCGTACATGTGCGTCCATTCGCCGGCGGCGGTGTCGTGCATCGTGCTCCAGACGTTCGGCACGTCCGACTCTTCGACGGTGAGATCGATGTAGATGCCTCCAGGCCGGACGAGACCGTCCGTCTGCCCCTTTCTCCAGGCCTGCTCGACGCGCAGAACGACCGAGAAGAGGTCGGGAGAGTACGGCAGACGATCCGTCTCGACGTGGTGGATGGAGATGCGTCCGCAGAGTCCACGCCGAAGGAGATTCTCGCGGATGGAGCGAATCGACCCGCGGTCGCGTTGGGTGACCACGATGCCCATCTCGCTTCGTCGAGCGAGCTCCGAGAGGAAATCCAGCGAGCTTCCTCCGAGGACGAGCGCGTAGCCACGACGACCGACCTCGTGCCGGTCGAGCGCACGGAGGATTCGATCGACCAGGGCTACGGCCCGGTCGTTCGGTGCGGGCACCGCCTCCGATCCCGTTCGCGTCTCGTTCTTACGCTCCGGTTGCGCCGGAGCCGACGCATCGACGAAAGAAGAAATCTCGCCGCTGTCCGTGCTGACGAAGAGACGGCCCGGGGTCACCGCCAGTGAATAGGCTTTGCCGTCGACCTTCGCTGACCAGAGCTTGCGTCCGTCTTCGGGCGAGATCGCCGCGATCTTTCCGTCGCCGCCCCCGAAGTAAGTCTCTCCGGCACGGATCCACGCGAAGCGGAAGTCCTTCGGCAGGTTTGCCGTCTCGGCCGTGACGCTCTTTCCACGTCGCCCGAGCTTCGCGAGCAGCTTGCCGGCCGGATTGCGACCCGTCGGCGTGAAGAGACGTCCGCCGCGTCGCTCGAGGTACCCCTGCGATGAGGCACCGATTCGCTCGCGCGCGAGACGCTCTCCGCTCGCGATGTCGACGACGACTTGAAAAACGCCTTGCTCGGGAAAGAGCCCTGCACAGAAGAGCGCCTTCTTTCCGTCGACGAGAACGCCGCTGCGAATCGGGAACCTGTCGATGATCCTCTCGTTGCCCGCGATTCGTTCGGTCTCATCGACGGCGCGCTGCTTCCAGTGAAGCTCGCCGCTCACGGCGTCGAGGCAGTACACGGAGCCATCGTCCGACCCGAAGAGAAGTCGATCGCCTGCGATCGTCGGCGCGAGCCGGACGGGGCCTTCCGTCGTAAAGATCCAGAGGGTCTCGCCGGTCGTCGCATCGAGGCAATAGACGCTGTCGGTCGACGAGGAGCCGAAGTACACGCGATCTGCGGAAGAGACGACGTGGAATGCGTGATCGTAGACGACGCGAGCCGGCAGGGTCGTTTTCTTGTGCCAGAAGTCCTTCTTGGCCGGCAGCGCCCAGGCCGGCGCCGGTGGGAGACTCGGCCGGACGGACCACGCGAGGCGCAGCGGCAGCTGGAGACTCGTCGGGGTCGTGCCCGAGCGGAGCTCGTCGTGCCGGTAGGTCGGCCAGTCCGTGTGAGTCGGACGTCGCGGCTCGATCTCGGGAAAGAGCGCCTTGCGTTCGTCGAAGCGCTCGCGCACCGATGCCGTCGAGAACGCGCGACCCCACAGGGCCACCGACTCGATGCTGCCTTCGAGCGCGCGAAGCTCGTCGTCATCGCGATACGCGCCGATCGTCAGCGGGCTCGGCTTTCCGTAGTGGATCTTCCCCGACTGCGCGGTGGACGAAGCCGCGAGGGCGCCGTCGACGTAGAGACGCTGCACGCGTCCGTCGAAGGTCCCGACGACGTGATACCAGGAGCCGCTCTCCCAGCTCGACCCCGCGCGCAGGTACGTGATCTTCCGGGTCCGCTGCGCGCGGACGCCGAAGTAGAAGCGCGACTTGTCGTAGCCGAGGAGCCAGCCGCGCTCGTCACGACCGTTGTCCTGATGCGAGCCGACGATGCCGCCCCAGTCGATGCCCCTCTCGATGCGAACCCAAGCTTCGACGGTCAGCGCCTCCTCGGGCAGCTCGACGCGTCCCGGCTCGACGACGACTCGCTCGCGCGTTCCGCCGTCGCCGGAGAAGCGAAGCGCATGCGGAGCGTCGGTCGCGAAGCGAGGCTCCCCGATCAGGCGCGCCCCGAATGGAGAAGCCTCGATGCTCTCGGTCGAGGTCAGGTCCCATCGAGCGACGAGGTGATCGTCGGCTTTCACCGTGCGGGGGGCTGCCACACCGATCAGGACGGTGAGAGCGAGAAATACGAGGGGTGCGTGCTTCATGTCGACAGCTATCTTCCCGCCGTCGGGGCGAGTCGTCGAGAGGGAACTGATCAGAGCCGCCGAGTTCGCGGCAAGACGATCTCCCAAACGTCACCGGTGGCGTCGGAGGCGAGCAAGACGCCCGGTGCGCTACCGGGGAGAGGCCGCTTCGGACCACAGACGGTGTTGAGATCGCTGCGGGCTCCGAGGATCGTGCGCACCGCACGGGAGCCGAGGCGCAGGTCGGTCGCTCGTGCGCTGATCAGGAAGATCGGCGCGAACTCTCGTCTCGGTCGGCGGCGGTCGTAGGCCGAGTGGGCGAGGAAGATGGTCTCGCCGTCGCTCGACACCTGAACGATTGGACGCGTCGGCTCCCAGTTCGCGGTTCGCGGTGCGTAGGGGTGGATCTCCCAGTCGCCGCTCGGTCGTCGGATGTAGAGGCCCAGTTGGGGCTCGCCGACGACGTCGATCGAGTTTTTGGTCGCCGCGTACAGTGTGCCGTCCGGTGCGACGGCGAAGTTGATGTGGTCGTCTGCGATCCCGCGGCCATCGAGGACGTGTTCGGTCGGATCCCAATCGGAGATCGGCGCCGAGTCACGGTGAATTCGGAAGGACACGCGGTGGTTCGCCTGATCCGACCAGAGGACGCCGACCGCTCCGTGCAGCCGCGCGATCGAGACGATATCGTCCGCGTGAATCGGGCCGCCGATCGTCGCGAGAGCCGGAGCGGGCGTCGCTTTGATGCCCGGGGTCGCCTGCGCGGCGAGCGGGCTCGCGAGCAAGATCGCCAGTAGACTGTGAATCAGACACTGGGGAAGGGCGGAGGCCGAATCGCTGACTCCGCCGTCGC
>CAYZGY010000184.1:0-11334 GCA_964478085.1 uncultured Planctomycetia bacterium | reverse complement strand
CGAGCGGTCGTCTCGGCGTCTTGGACGCGTCCGAGTGTCCGCCGACCTTCGGAGTCTCGCCCGACCTCGTCGTCGGCGTGATCGCGGGAGGGGACGAGGCGCTGCGGCGAGCCATCGAGGGCGCCGAGGACTCGACGGACGATGGGCGAGCGGCGATGCGAGATCTCGAGGTCTCCTCGCGGGACGTGGTTTGCGGCATCGCGGCGAGTGGCTCGACCCCGTTCGTCCTCGGAACGCTCGAGGCGGCGAAGGCTGCGCGAGCGACGACGGGGCTCGTCACGTCGAACACGCGACTCGATCGTTCGACGGTCGAGACGCTCGTCGATCACCTCGTGACTCTCGACGTCGGCCCCGAGATCATCGCCGGCTCGACGCGCATGAAGTGCGGCACGGCCACGAAGCTCGTCCTCAACCGCATCTCGACGGGGGCGATGATCCGCTTCGGCAAGGTCTACGACAATCTGATGGTCGACGTCGTCGCGACGAACGCGAAGCTCGAGCGACGGGCCCGCCGGCTGGTCGCAACGCTCACGGGTGCCTCGCCGAGCGAGATCGACGCGGCGCTCGAGGCGGCCGAAGGGAGCGTCAAGAGAGCTGTCGTCGCCCTGTGCAGGGGGCTCGATGCGGCGGGCGCCGACGCCGCGCTCGAGCGGGCGGAGGGTTTTCTCCGAAAGGCCCTCGAAGAGCACTGAGTCCAGATGATGGACGGTTTTTTGCGGTTTTTTCTCAAGTCGTTCTTCGGTCGAGGTTTGTGCCAGGTTCGGGGCGTCGTTTCTGGCGCTCGTCTCCCGAGCGTGTTACTCTCTTCGGATCGTACGTTCGCGCGTCGATTCGTACCGAAGGCTCCCGGTTTTCCCGAGGGGCCTCCAGGAGGAAACACGCATGACATTCTTCGATGCCTTCGCAGCCGCCAATCCGGCTCTCCACGGCCAGGGCGACCTCGCCGCAAGGCTTCAGGACATCCTGCGCCGCCACGCCGCCGGTCTCGGCGAGAGTGTCGACACCGTCGCCCGCTGGATCGAGCGCGGCGTCGAGCGATCGGTCCCCGTCGAGAAGATCAAGAGTTCGCTCTCCGCGATGCTCCGAGCCCTCAAGCGCAAGGGGGCCAAGCCCATCGCCGAAGAGGAGCTCTTCGGTGAGCTCGCCGAGCTCTTCGCGCGCATCGAGCGTCACGGCGAAGGGAAGCAGATCGAGAGCTACTCGAACTTTCTCTTCACGGTAGAAACTGATCTGCGATTCTGATCGACGTAGACTTCAGGACGAAATCGGCTCGAGCTCTTCGCGAGCTTCGTCGAGCACGGCTTCTGCAGCGCGTGTGATCGCATCGCTCGTGTTCGTCGAGACCCCGAGCACGTCGTGGTAGACGTCGAGCGTCTTCTCGGCGGTTGAACGCCACGTGAACTCGGTCGCGCGGGCCAGTCCTCGTCCGCGTAGGATCGCGCGCAGCTCGGCGTGCTTCCAGAGCTTCTCCATCGCGCCGGCGAGCGCTTCGGCGTCGTCGGGCTCGGCGAGAAGAGCCGCGCGTCCGGCGACCTCTGGAAGCGACGAGCGCGTCGACGTGATCGTCGGCGTGCCGCTCGCCATCGCTTCAAGGACGGGCAGCCCGAAGCCCTCGTAGTGCGAGGGAAAGACGAAGCCGCGCGCCATGCGGTAGAGGTGGGGCAGCGCTTCGGCGCTCACCTCCCCGAGGTACTTGACTCGATTGGTGATACCGAGCTTCGCCCACTCCTTGCGCAGGAGCTTGAGGTACTTCGTCTCACGACCGGCGACAACGAGGCGTGCGTCGACGCCGCGATCCGTGAGCCTCTTGAGCGCGTGCGAGACGCTCGCGAGGTTCTTGCCGGGCTCGATGAGGCTGACGTGAAAGAGGAACCGATCGGGCAAGGACAGCTCGCGCCGCAGTCGCTTTTCGCGCTCCTCGTCGCGATCGGCCGTGAAGCGGTCACTGACCGCTTGAGTCACGACGACGAGACGGGCCGGGCACACGTCCGGAATCCAGGTCAGGACCTGTTCACGCGTCGCGCGCGAGACGCAGATCGTTCGTGCCGCACGACGAACCGACGCAGGCACGGTACGCGTCAGATACTGGTGCTTCAGGATGCCGAAGCGCTCTGGAACGACGAACGGCGAAACGTCGTGGACCGTCACGACTCCCGGGACGGACAGCTTCGCGGGGAGGACGTTGTTGATCGAATGAACGAGGTCTACTTCCGCGATGCGCGTGAGCTTCGGGAGCGCCCAGTGCTGGATCGCACGGCGAGCGAACGACGGGGGCGAGCGGAAACGTGTGCGGCGAATCTCGACTCCGTGATCGTTCCGGGCGGGGAGCGCGACCGGATCGTCACGATGCGCGAAGACGACGAGCTCGAGGTCGAGCGAGCGCTCACGACGCAGCTCGACGAGTTGACCGAGCAGCTCCGTCACGTACGTGCGGATTCCGCTCGGGTTGCCCCGTTCCGATAAGAGATCGATACCGATGCGCATCGCCGACACGCCTGGACTCGACGGAGGAGAATCCCTCGTCGACGCTCCAGGAGTATCGGCGTTTTACGTCTCGAGAGTGGAGTCGTGGTCGATTACTCGACCGCGCTGTCCTCGTCCGACGCGAGGTCGCCTTCGCGGTAGCGAATGACGCCCGACTCGTCGACGAAGAAGAAGCGATCACCCGTGACGCCCGGGGTCACCGGCTCGGCGTTGATCGCCCAGGTCGACTTTCCGGGAGCCTCGGCCGAGGTGAACCGGTAACCGATCTTCTCGGCGTCCTCGTAGCTCGCGTCGAGAAGCGTGGCCGTTTCGAGTTCGGCGACGGAGCCGTACTCGCCGTACCTCGTACGGTACTGCAGCTGCGCGCTGGAGATCGAGCGCAGGTTGGCGACGGTCGCGGACTCGTTTCCGTGCTTCCGCGCGGTGGCGAGAGCCGGAAGGACCGCGGCCATGATGATCGTGATGACCGCGACGATGATCAGAAGCTCGATGAGCGTGAACCCCTTACTCCGATGCGTTCTCATAGCTGTCTCCTCACTTGGCGACCGAGAATCCCAAGAATGCTCGCCCAGGGTAACCTCAGCCTTCTGGGCTCGACGACCGGGAATCCAACCTGGTCGCCGCACATGGAAGTGCCTTCCAATAAGCGTGCCGATTTCCGGACTTCCCGGTTCAGCGGTCGTTAGTCGCGCTGGCAGCGAGATTTTCGGCGATTCGGCGAAAGCTGAAAGAAGGTCCGGAAACTCGAGACCGAGTGACAAAGTGACGCTGCGGGTCAGAATCCGCTGACGTTTTTTGTCGACCACCCTCCTCGAGCCGCCGATACTTCTCCAGATACCGAGTGATGAGAACGACCGTCAAAAACGTGCTGAGCCTGATCGGATTCGTCGCCGTCGCGGGTGGGGCGGTTTGGCTGATGCGGCCCGATAACCTCGAGGAGCGCGTCGAGAAGCAGGACGAGCGCCTCGAAGCCGTCGAGGGCACGACGGAGAAGCTCCAGGAGACGAGCGAGAAGCACGCGGGGCGCATCCAAGCCGCCGAGGTCGAGGTGAAGGTCCACGGCGAGGACATCGAGGTCCTCAAGAAGGACGTCGTCGAAGCCAAGTCGCGTCTGACCGAGGCCGAAGGACGTCTTCAAGACGCCGAAGGGCGTCTCGAGGGCGCCGAGGAGCGCCTCCAGAAGGCCGAGAGCGACGCCGGAGCCGCCAAGGACGACGTCGCGGCGCTGCGCGAAGAGCTCGCGAAGCTCCGCGAAGATGTCGACAGGGAGCGCCGGGTCTTCGAGACCGAGATGAACCGGCGCGACCGCAAGCTCGCCGAGCTCGGGCGCATGCAGAAGGAGCAGCTCCGCCTCGAGAAGGAGAATTCTCAACGACTGCGCGCGCTCGAGGAAAAGGTCGGGATCACGCCGCCCGCACCGTAACGTGGCCTCTCCCGACGAATGCTCCGCGTCCACCTCACTCCAGTCTCGCGGCGCATCGCCGCGTCGTGACGTCATTCTCGACATCCGCCGACCCTCGGCATCAGAATCGCCCTCAGCATCCAGCTCATGCGCATCGTTGAGCGCGTCCAGCGCATGGCAGCTCGATCCGCACACGCCGTAAACTCCGGGCACACCTCCCCGCCGCAAGCCGGAAACGGATCCCTCGGGCGCGGTCGACTCGGCGCGGTACGCGAGCTTGTAGACGCCAGCCCGTCTCGCCGTGATCGCTTACGGCCAAGCGATACGTGCCCGGCTCGAGCAGCACGGCGAGCTCCGAGAGGTTGCCGCAGCGTCGCCCGCGAGGATCTCGAGCGACCCGTCGTTCGCCGTGAGGCAGAGATGCGTGTCGAAGTCAGCGGAGCCGTTCGCCTCGCAGAAGGTCGCCGTGAAGATACTCTCCTCGACGATTTCGAACTCGTACGCGTGTTCCATCGCGGCGTCGAGCTCGCCACGGACGGTCTGGAACCCGCGCTCGGGCACGAGCGTGCCGGCGAGGTGCGTGCAGCGGTCGTCGCACGAACGCGGGCCGATGTCGTCGAGCTGCATCGTGCCCGAGGTGCTGTCGAGCGACGTGACGACGGCGAGGTATGGTCCCACGTCGAGGCAGAGCTCGAGAGCGGAGAGCGCGCCGCAGTCGTCGTCGTTCGAGGCGACGAGGTTCGCGTCGGCGTCGAAGATGCGGAGCTGGGTGTCGAGATCATCGGCAGAGCCGGCGCAGAGACTCAGCGAGACTCCACCGGCTCGCGCGACGTCGACCACGTACGCCACGGCGCTGTCGGGATCGAGATGCGTCGTGATGCTCTGCAGCTCCGGCGTCACGCTCAGCGACTCGCCCGCGAGCGTCGACCGCGTCTTGGCGCACGTCGGTAGACACGCGTAGCTGAGCTCGTAGTCGCCCGACGCAGCACCCCACGGCAGGATCCCGAGCGACGACGACCTCGAGCGGCTCGAGCGTGCCTCGCTCGAGCGCGAGAGGGTCGAGCGCGAGACCCGAACTGCGACCCCCGCCGCGAGGTTCAGTCCCGCTCGGATGCGTGACATAGGTCAATTAATGTCTTTAATGAAAAACTTCCGGTCAAGCGCTCAGGCGAGGTCCAGTCGGAAGAGCTCGATCGTCGTACGGCGTGTACCGTCGGCGATCTCGGCGGCGTCGATGCCTCGCAGCTCGGCCAGGAAATCGCGCGTGTGCGCGGCGAACGCCGGCTCGTTGCGCTTGCTGCGCTTCGGAACCGGAGCGAGGTAAGGACTGTCGGTCTCGAGGAGGAGGCGGTCGAGCGGGACAACGGGGGCAGCCTCGTGGAGCTGCTTCGCGTTCTTGTAGGTGACGTTTCCGGCGAAGGAGATGCAAAATCCGAGCGCCAAGGCCCGTTCCGCCTCGGCGGGACCGCCTTCGAAGCAGTGGAAGACGCCTCGCGGGACGGACCTCGAGTCACGCGCGGCGCGCTACTCGAGCCGCGCGAGCAGGTCGTCGATCGCATCGCGGCAGTGAAAGATCACGGGCAAGTCGACACGCACCGCGAGATCGAGCTGACGATCCATGCGCTCGGGCTGCTCGCCGTGGGGGACTTCGTCCCAGTGGTAGTCGAGTCCGATTTCGCCGATCGCGACGGCGAGCCCCGGATTCTCGCGAGCGAGGATCTCGACCCGATCGAGATCGCGATCGAGGTCCTCGAGGACCGACTGGGGGTGGAGTCCGACCGCCGCGAAGATCGGCAGGCCCGTCGGACGCGTTCGTGCGAGCTCGAGGGAAGCTTCGCTCGACGGCACGTCGATGCCGATGTTGATGACGGCCTCGAAGCCCGCGTCGCGTGCACGATCGAGCGCCTCGAGGCGATCTTCGTCGAAGGCGTCGGAGTCGATGTGGCAGTGCGAGTCGATCACGGCGTCGACGGATCCTCCGACGCGGGACGGATGCGCCAACGCTTTCCTTCGGTGGTCTCGACGACCTCGAGGCGCTCGGCGCGCTCCCGCAAGACACGAAGCACGCGCCGCCCTTCGGCTCGACGCGCAGCCCTCCCGGTGTTGTCCGACCCGCCCGCCGAGACGGTCTCCCGGTAGAACGATTCGTTGAGCTCTCTCGGAAGTGCGACTTCGAGCGCGCTTTGGAAGTACTCGGCATCGCCGTGATACTCGAGCGAGAGGACGA
This sequence comes from uncultured Planctomycetia bacterium, assembly GCA_964478085.1. Classification (GTDB taxonomy): domain Bacteria; phylum Planctomycetota; class UBA8108; order UBA8108; family UBA8108; genus CAYMLL01. Next base: position 5,221 of record CAYZGY010000184.1, on the reverse strand, counting down.
GGAGCTCGTCGATCGCCGCGCGCTCGCCGGCGAGCATGCGCCCCAAGAGCGGAAGGAGTCGAACGACGACGTCTCCCGAACCGCGAAGCTTGTTCAGCTCCGCCGAAGAGAAGTGGGCCGCGTGGGGAATCAGTCGACGCGCGATTTTGCGCTCTGCGCCGGTCGACAATGACCTCGGGCCGAGCCTATCGATCAGCTGCTTGCGAAGTCTGTCGATCATAGGATCGTCGAAGACTCGAGGATCTCCGGCTCCGGCGAGCGTCGCCGCCGCGATCCACTCCTCGTCGTACGGGCGGCGCGGAGACTCGAGAATATCGAGCACGAAGTGATCAACGAGCGTTCTTCGGAGCACATCGAGAAGCTGGGCGTCAGACGGCAAGATCGCGAGGAGTGGTTCGCCCGCCAGGTCGGTGTAGAACGAGGCCGCCTGTCCGTCTGCCCAATGGACACGAAACTCCCAGTACTCGCCGGGCGGTGGCTTTTGGATGTTCGGCCGCGGGCCGGGGGGGGAATCGAGCGTGGTGACCATCCCGACGGGGATCGCAAAGTGGGTGTCGTCGGTATGAAGCAGCGCGCTGTCGAAAGTGCGCCGGGCCTTCGGGTCCGCCTCGGTGAGGTCCGTCTCGAGGCGGCGGTTCGTATTCGATCCGGACGATTCGCCCCTCGGCGGGCTCGCGCAACTCGTCACCACGCTCAGGCTTGCGATCGCCGCGAGGACGAGGAGCGAGACGACCCAGCTGTCGAGCTCGCCGCGTCTGCGACTTTCCTTGCTGCACATCCGCCTGAAATCCTCCGAAAAGGCGCATCATGCCGCCGGCTCCGGGCGGCATCCACTGTGAAAGACCCGCCATCCTGGGCGTTTTTTTTGTCGAAGCGCGGACTCGCCACACTTTATCATGGACTCTTCACGGGTTCCGGCCGGAGCGCCGTTCGTTAGGGTTTTCCCCGCTGTTCACCATCGCGCTCGAACGTTGTCGTTCGTCGATCGTTTTCGCGACGACGTTTCGCCTCGTTGGTCGCGTGGCTCCGAAGGAGCGTGATCGGGTGAGACCGATGGTCAGCCAATATCAAGTCGAGTCAACAGAAGCTCGCCGCGTCGCGTTGGCGCGTCAGGTCGAGAGGTCAGGTCAGACGTGAGATTTCGAAAGAGTTCCCAGCGGGGGCCGGGGGGCAGCGAAAGGCTGAAGGGTATGGCACGCGTTCCTTCCATCTTTGTCGCGGTGGCCGCGATCATGACCTGCCTGACTTCGACGAACGTCGGCGCGCAGGATCTCGTCATCGGCGAGATTCTCCTCGATCCGGCCGGCGTCAACACGGGGCGCCAAGTCGTCGAGATTCGAAACCTCACCGACAAGCTCATCGTTCTCGACCAAGAGGACATCTGGCTGCGCTTCCCTCCGAACGCCTGGCGTTTTCCCGCCGGCTCTCTCATCGACCCGAGAGGAACGCTGATCGTTCACCTCAACAAGAGCGGTGAGCATCAGGCGAACGAGTACTTCACGGGCTCCCAGCGCAACCTGAAGACGGCCGATAGCATCGCTCTTTACCGAACGAACCTGTTTCAGGAGCCGGCGCAGCTGCTCCATTTCGTCCAGTGGGGAGCCGGCGCGCAAGGCGGCGAAGACGTCGCGGTCGCGAAAGGCATCTGGCCCGCGGGACAGGCGATCGACGTCAGCGATCTTCGTCCCGGTGCGTCCGTCGTCTACCTGCGTGACCAAGAGGGCGTCGGTGTCCCGAGCGCGGATGAGGCGATCGGCGCGTGGTGTCTCGACGGATCGCCGAGCCTCGGAGAGTCCAACGACGAGTGCACGACGCCTGCCGTCCAGAGCGGAGTCCGTTTTCATGAAATCGGGCTGCGGGGAACGAACGGCTCGAGTGCCTCGTTCGTCGAGATTACGAATACGGGTTCGGTCCTCGAGGATCTCGGAACGCTGAGCTTGGCGATCGATGGAGTCGACATCTACGAGTTCCCGCTCGGCACGATCGTGGTGCCCGGAGGCTACGTCGTCGTTCACCTCGGCGTCGACGGAAACGATACGACGACGGACAAGTTCACCGGCAGCGATTCGTTCGGTCCGCTCGGTAAGGCTGGTCGCGTTTCGCTTCACCTTCGCGGAGTCGAGTTCGACGATGCGACCGGAATGGTCGACTTCGTGCTCTGGGGCGGTGACGAAGCTCCACTCCTGGCCGCGGCGCAGGCGGCAGGTCTCTGGCCCGATCCCGTCGGGGTTGTAACCGATGGTCTCCACTCGACGGGCGCGATCGTCTCGGTCGAGGGTGTCGGTGCTGCCGGTTGGGCGATCGACAACACGCCGACCCCCGGACTCGCGAACGACGCGGATCCGGCGTCGAGCTCTCTGATCATCAACGAGCTCCTCCTCGAGCCGGAAGGTGAGAACGCCGGCCTGCAAGTGATCGAGCTCGCGAACTACGACGAAGCAGCGTCCTTCGACCTCTCGGGCGTGACTCTCTGCTTCACCTCGTCAGGGATCATTCCGTCCACCAGCTGTGTGACTTTCGACGAAGGCACCGCGGTCGCGTCCGAAGGGTTTCTCGTCGTTCACGTCAACGCGGTCGGAGAGAACGACGCTGAGAACGTCTACACGGGCGAGCTCGCCGACTTGACCCTCGACGGTGGTGACGCGGCGATTTACCTCTCGAGCGATCTCGAGGACGTCAACAACCTCGCCGACTTCGTCCTCTGGGGCTCGAGTCACGGAAGCACGGTCGAGGCCGCCGTCGCGACGGGCCTTTGGCCGGCCGATGACTCGATCTCGGTCGAGGGTCTCTCGGACGGCTCGAGTATCGCCTACGTCGTCGATGACGACGGTGAAGGTGGTGGCGCCGCCGGCGGATCGGTGCGCTACCGAATCGACAACACTCCTTCGATCGGTGCCCCGAATGCGGAGCAGCGCGGGCAGGAGCCGTTCATCCGCGGCGATTGCAACGACGACGGTTCGGTCGACATCTCGGACGCGGTCGCGTCCTTCGAGTTCCTCTTCAACGGTGGCGAGCAGCCGCTCTGTCGCAATGCGTGTGACGGCAACAACGACAACTCGGTCGACATCTCCGACCCGGTCTTCGTCCTCAACTACCTTTTCCGCGGTGCCGCTCAGCCGGAAGATCCCGGCCGCGACGGGACGTGTGGGTCGACGTTGGGATTTGGCGAGCCGCCTTGCGATGCTTACGTCTCGTGTCCCGAGATCTAGCCCGGAGTTTTTTTAGGGGCCTTTCGGGAAGGCCCCTCTTGAGCGCGCTTTGCGCGCTCAATTCACCACAACCAGCACCGGAGGAAAGAGGGGCGCGCTCGATGAACCCTCACGAAAACCGGTGGTGGAGGCGGCGCGTGAGTTTTCATGCGCTGGACGCTCGCAGCGATGCGCATGAACCGGATGCTGAGGGCGATTCTGATGCCGAGGGGCGGCGGATGTCGAGATGACGTCAGGACGCGGCGACGCGCCGCGAGCGTAGCATCGACCCGGAGGAACCAACCGGATCGTCGCCACGCTCGAGTTCGTTTTCGGGGGCCGGTAGGGTCGAGTTCCTGGCAGAAACCCTGCTGGTTGGGGGGCTTCCCGAAAGCCCCCCCAAAAGAGATGAGCCTTACCCGCGGAGCTTTCCTTCGTTCTTGCGGACTCGCCGGTAGTAGTCGAGCATGCTGAGGGCGGAGGCTGACTCTTCGTCGAGGTAGAAGGTCACGTCGGGATGGAGCTGTAGCGCGCTGGCGGGCCAGAAGCTCGAGATGGGCCCTTCGATCGAGGCTTTGACGGCCTCGGCTTTCTTGGCTCCGAAGGCTTGGAGGAGGATACTCTTCGTGTCGAGGATGGTGCCGATTCCGAGGGTCGCCGCCATCGTGGGCTGCTCCTCGTCGGGTCCGTAGAAGCGGGAGTTGTCTTCGAGAGTCTTCTTGGTCAGGGTCTTGATGCGCGTCCTCGAAGCGAGGGAGGAGGTCGGCTCGTTGAAGCCGATGTGGCCGTTGGAGCCGATGCCGAGGATCTGGATATCGATCCCACCCGCGTCGCGGATCTCGGCCTCGTGAGCGTCGCACACCGAGCGAATCGTCTCGGGATCGTGGGACGGGAAGATTGTCGGCGGAAAGTGGATATTCTCTCTCGCCACGTTGAGTCCGTGGAAGAGGTGCTCGTTCATGAACGTCGAGTAGCTCTGGGCGTGATCCGCCGGGAGCCCGAGATACTCGTCGAGATTGAAGGTGCGCAGACCCGAAAAATCGAGGCCATCCGACTGGTGGGCGGCGATCAGGCGCTGGTAGACTCCGATCGGTGTCGAGCCCGTCGCGAGACCGAGTACGAGATTCGGTTTCTTTCGAGTCGCCTCGACGATCTGTCCGGCGACGATATCTGCGCTCTCGTCCGCGCTTTCGCAAACGATGACTCTCATTCGGATCCTTCCTCGGGGAGCGGTTCGGGTGCCTTGGCCAGCCTCGGCGTTGCGCGCTCATTATGCGTAGACTCACGGGGAGTCGCAAGATAGGGCGGCACCCTTCCGCGGGATCCGTTCTCGGTTCTGCCCCCTGAAGGCCGCGGTGGGGTGCGGCCGGCTGCCGTGGGGGCGCGGCGCCTGTCCTTCACGGCACAGCGCCCCTTCGGTCAGCAGCACGATGTTCAGCTCGCTCCTCCGGTCGACACGGCGGAATCCCCGGCCCCGACGGAGGTCAGGACGTATCGAGCGCACTCCGTGCGCGTCTTGACGCGGAGCTTGCGGAAGATATTCCGGACGTGGGCGGCGACCGTCGCGGCCGAGATCCCGAGCTTCTGGGCAATCTCGCGGTTGCGAAGCCCTTCGCCGATGCTGAGGACGACCTCGATCTCACGGCGCGTGAGATGCTCGCGGTTTGCGAGTGGAACACGGAAGACGACGTAAAGCGAGTCGTCGTGCTCCATCTTCGCGACGACGCGCGGTCGACTCGACGGAGCATCCGCCTCGTCGCTCGAATCGCTTCCGGAGGGGCCGCTTCCCGAGGAAACCGCGTTGAGGGCACCACGAAGGGCCGACTCGATCTCGAACGCGGCCTGCTGGTCGCGAGTCGATTCGGCCTCGGCTCCCGACACCGAGGTGTCTCCATTCGGCGATAAATGAGCGTCGTCGGCTCGAGGTGTTTGGGGGGGCGACGTCGGAGCGTTCGGATCGGTCACGGAGACGTCGCTCATGATGCTCTCTCCAGGGTTCGTTCCCTCTCTTGCAGCGGGGTAGATCGTCGATT
>CAYZGY010000183.1:0-11424 GCA_964478085.1 uncultured Planctomycetia bacterium | reverse complement strand
ATCGCCTCGCGGTCGGTTACGACAGTCTCGATCGCTTCCAGCGCATGGCGGCCGACATGCTGCTCAAGTCGTCGCTGAGCGATGCGTACGATCTCGATCAGGAGGATCCGCGCATCCGGACGATGTACGGCAACCACATGGGCGGGCAGGGCCTGCTCCTCGCACGTCGCCTCATCGAGGTCGGTGTCCCCGTCGTGCAGATCTGTGCCGGCGCCGGTGACCTCGCCGGTGGATCGGGAGACAACTGGGATACGCACCGCGACCACTTCCCGAAGATGAAGCGCCGCCTGCTGCCGGTCTTCGACAAGTCGGTGTCGGCTCTTCTGACCGACATGGACCAGCGCGGCATGCTCGACGAGACCCTCGTCGTCTTCCTGACGGAATTTGGCCGTACACCGAAGGTCAACGGCAACGGTGGTCGCGATCACTACCCCGCCGTCTACTCGCTCGCGATGGCGGGTGGCCCGGTTCGTGGTGGTGCGGTCTACGGAAGCAGCAACGTCACGGGTACGAAGCCGAAGGTCGGTGCTTGCACGCCGGCGGACTTCCACGCGACGGTCTACAAGGCGCTCGGGATCAACCCGCACGCCGAGCTGCACGATCAGCTCGATCGACCGTTCGTCATCTGCGAAGGCCAGCCCTTGCCGATTTTTTAGGGAGCTTTCGGGAGGCTCCCCTCTCGATCGCCGCTTTGCAGCGATCGACTCACCCCCGACCAGCAGAGTTTTCAGGTGCAGCTCCCCGAACTCCTCCTCGATCGGTTCGTCAACCTATACGAAGAGCTCAATTCCGAGCGTCGGTGGTTCGAGGGGGCCGAGCCGCTCCGTTTCGCGGCGATGACCGCGCTCTGTTGTCCCGGCTCGGCCGAGGAGGTCTCTTCCGCGATTCGCGATATTTCGGACGAGATCAAGTCGGCTGCCGGAGTGTTCGGTGAGCTCAATTCGCCGCTTCGGTTCATCCTTGCGGCGATGCTTCTCGTGCGTGGCGACTCGGCACAGAGCTTTCTGGACGAAGCGGCGCGGGTGCGAGAGCTTTATCGTGCGTACAAGCTGCGTCGCGGGGGCGTCTACGAGATCATGGCCGCGATGATCCTGAGGGATCGTTCCCCAGGCGGCCAAGTCGACGACACGACGATCGCGCGATTCCGTGACCTCTACGAGGAGATGAAGCGTCACCACTGGTGGCTCACGGGGCCGGATGACTTTCCTGCCTGCGCGCTTCTTGTCGGCGAGCCAGGTGAGGTACGGGACATCGGAAACGGAATCGAGGAGATCTACCAAGCGCTTCAGCGCTCGGGCTTCTCGACGGGAGATCCCCTGCAGACCGCGTCGAATATCCTTTACCTGTCTCACCTCGCTCCGCGAGATGTCGCAGACAGGTACCGCGGTCTCGCCGACGCCTTTCGCACGCGAAAGGTCGCGATCTGGCAGAGCGACTACGATGAGCTCGCGATCCTGTCTTTCCTCGATCACGAAGCTTCCGTCATTGCGGATCGCGTGGTCGAGCGTCGAGCTGCGATAAAATCGCTCAAACCCGACCCCGGGATCTTGATGACCTTCAACTTGGCGGCGAGCATCGCGTTTCTCGAGCTCGTTCAAGTAAACCGCGACCTGCAGATGATCCAGGACGCGAAGGCTCTTCTCGACATGCAGGCGGTCATCGCCGCGCAGCAAGCGGCCTCAGCGGCGGCCGCGGCGTCCGTCGCGAGCACGGCGGCGACCAGCAGTAGCTAAGTCAGCGAATCGACATGATGCGTCCAGTGGGTCTCGCTGGGATCCGGTTCTGTGTCCTCTCCTTTCTGATTCTCTTCACGACTACGAGCGGTTTCGCGAAGGCGCCGGAGGACCGTCCCGACGTCCTCTTCATCGCCGTCGACGACATGAACGACTGGATCTCTCTCCTCGATCCGTCGTCGCCGATCAAGACGCCGAACCTCGAGCGGCTCGCGAAGCGCGGGATGCTCTTTCCGCGCGCGTACTGCGTCTCCCCGGCCTGCAACCCGTCGCGGGTGGCGACGGCGACGGGGCTGCGTCCGTCGACGACGGGTGTCTACGGCAACAACAGCGACTGGCACACGGCCGTCGGTGATCGTCAGACGGTCTTCGAGCGCTTTCGCCGTGAGGGTTGGGCGGTTCGCGGCGCCGGGAAGATCTTCCATCACAAGCCGAGCTGGGCCTTTCACGATCCGGACGGCTTCGACGACTTCCAGCTCATGGCGCCGCAGAACATGCCGCCGAAGAAGCTCAATCGAGCGCCGGAGTACGGCTCGCGCAATACCGATTGGGGCATCTGGCCGCCGCGTGAAGAGGACACGATCGACTTTCGCACGGTCGACTACTGCGTCGATGCCTTGAAGACTCGTGATCCGGAGAAGCCGCTCTTTCTCGCCTGCGGGATCTTCAAGCCGCACTCGCCGTTCTTCGCTCCGCCGAAGTACCACGAGCGACTGCCGGAGGTGCCGCTTCCGCCGCGTCGTGCCGACGACTGGAGCGATCTGCCCGCCGGTGCGGTGCAGCTGCTCAAGAACAAGAAGTGGTTCTGGCAAGGGATGTCGAAGCTCGACCAGCGCATCCCGGGGTCCTACGCGGCGTTCATCCGCGGCTACGCCGCGTGCTGCGATTTCGCCGACGCCCAGATCGGGCGTGTCCTCGACGCGCTCGATGCGAGCCCACGGCGCGACAAGACGATCGTCGTGCTCTGGTCCGACCACGGCTTCCACCTCGGCGAGAAGGACCACATCGAGAAGTTCGCTCTCTGGGAGAAGGCCACCCGCGTTCCGTTCATCGTCGTCGCTCCGGGCGTGACGAAGCCCGGGACGCGTTGCGAGTCTCCCGTCGATCTTTCGGTGATCTACCCGACACTCCTCGATCTTTGCGGACTCCCGAAGGATCCGAAGTGCGACGGCGGCAACATCGTTTCACTGCTCCGCGATCCGGAGTCGACATGGTCGAAGCCGGCGCTCACGACCTACGGACGTGGCAATCACGGTGTGCGATCGAAACGCTGGCGCTACATTCGATACGCCGACGGGACGGAGGAGCTCTACGACCATTCCGTCGATCCGAACGAGTGGGCGAATGTCGCTGGCGACCCGAAGCACGCGAGCATTATCGCGGATCATCGTCGATGGCTTCCGAAGGAGGAGGCGAAAGGCGTCGGCAACCTCGACACGCGTCGCCTGAAGCGGCCGACTCCGAAACCGCGCGAGCGCGCCTCGGTCGATCGAAGCCGAGGGGGGACGCGACCGAACGTGCTCCTCGTCGTCTCGGAGGACAACGGACCCGAGCTCGGCTGCTACGGCGACCCATTCGTCCGTACGCCAAACCTCGACGCGCTCGCCGCGGACGGCATCCGTTTTCACAACGCCTACGTTCCGCAAGCCGGATGCAGTCAATCTCGCGCCGCTTTTTTGACGGGGCGATACCCGCATCAGAACGGGCAGATCGGTCTCGCGACGTGGAAGTTTCGCATGTACGACGAGTCGGCGCCGAACCTCGTGCGCTCGCTCAAGAAGACCGGCTACCGAACGGGGATCATCGGCAAGCTACACGTGAATCCGAAGTCGGCCTTTCCGTTCGACGTGCATGCGATTCCGACCTCGAACTTCGCGCGCAGGCGGCTCCGGGCCTACGCCGAGGAGGCCGAACGGTTCATCGCGTCGAGTGAGAAGCCGTTTTTCCTGAGCGTCAACTATCCCGATCCGCACCGTCCGTTCTTGCGACAGGTTCGCGGCGTTCCCGAGAATCCGCTCGATGCCGACGACGTCGAGCCTCTCCAGTACTTCGGTGTCGATTCGCCGAATCTGCGCGAGCAGACGGCGAGCTACTACAACTGCATGAGCCGTCTCGACACGCTCGTCGGTGAGCTGCTCGCAGCGCTCGGACGTACGGGAAAGCTCGAGGATACGCTCATCGTGTATCTCGGAGACCACGGGGCCGACCTGCTTCGCGGAAAGCGAACCTCGTACGAAGGAGGGGTGCGCGTGCCGTTTATCGTCTCGTGGGCGAAGCGCTGGAAGAAGCCCGCGGTGCATCGAGAGCTCGTCTCGACGCTCGATCTCATGCCGACGCTCCTCGAGATTTGCGGGGCGTCTCCGGTCGAAGAGCTCTCGGGTCGTTCACTCATCGATCTCATCGAAGGACGCGAGAAGAGCTGGCGACGGTATCTCTTCACCGAGTTTCACACACACTCCGCGCACAACTTCTATCCGCAGCGGACGGTTCGTGACGAGCGATTCAAGCTCATCGCCAATCTGCTGCCGGGGGAGGTGAATCCCGGTTACGACTTCACGCTCGAACGGTTCTTCCGGGACGTCGCTGTGGTCATCGCGAAGGCACCGGAGCCGATTCGCTCGGCCTACGCGCGCATGCGCCAGCCTTCCGCCTTCGAGCTCTACGATCTCGAAAAGGACCCTTACGAGTTCCGGGATCTGTCCGAGGACCCGGCCCACGCCGAGGTGCTCGCGCGCCTGCGCTCCGTCCTCGACGATTGGCGCAAGCGCACGAACGACCCGCTCCTTCACGCCGAGAACCTTCGACGGCTGAAGGCCGAGATCGACGCCTGCTTCGTCGACGGGAAGCCTCAGAAGCAGCGGCTCGAGCTTTCGTATCCCGAGTTCTTCTTCGCGACGAGCTCTACCAGGAACTCGAACCTACCAGCCCCCAAGATCGAGCCGGTTCCTCCGGGTCGACGCTGAGATCGAGCCACGCGGCGCATCGCCGCGTCGTGGCGTCATCTCGACATCCGCCGACCTTCGGCATCAGAATCGCCCTCAGCATCCAGCTCATGCGCATCCTCGAGCGCGTCCAGCGCATGGCAACTCGGTCGTCGATCTACTTCACGCTCCACGGAGGCGCGAGGCCCCCCGGCTTCGTCACGCGCTCGATCGCCGTGACCGGCTCGTTCGAGTGGAGCCATTCCTGCGCATCCTCGCAGTCCTTGAGGTACGCATCGAGAAACGCGATTCCGGCGGAGGCTACGATCTGGATCAACGGTTCCTGGCGTTCTCGCTCCTCCGATGTGCTACCGTCGGGCGACTTGAGCTGGAAGATCGAATGGGCGGCGTACGGAGAGTCGAGATAGAGACAGAGCTTGTCGCCGGGTGAGAAGGCTTCGTGCGGCTCGATGCGAAAGTCTGGGCGGATGTCCGCCGCACCCGTCGCTGTGAGGACAGGGCGGGTGATCGTCTCCAGCGATTCCGAGGTCCAGCCGGCCGAGTCGGCTCCCGGTGGCGACATGGGGAGGAACACCTTCGGTCGCGGATCGGGAGCTTCGTGAAAGAGCGAGCCGACGGATCCAGGCGGAAAGATGTTCCGCTCGCCGCCGGCGAGAAAGAGCACAGCGTTCGTTCCAACCGAGTGTCCCGCGATCGAGACGTATCCGGACCGAGCAAAGGTTCGGGCCCAGATCTCTCCCGAGGCGCGCGGAGACGGACGCGAACCGCCACCGTGCGACCAGATGACCACGGGGAGCGGGCCGATAGCACCGTCGGGGACGGTGACCGTGATCGGGAGCACGGTGAGCTCCTGATCGGGGAGCTCCTCATCGGGGAGCTCGACAGGGCCTCGGCGATGGGCGGGCTCGAGAATGATCTGTGGCAGCACGACGGCATCGAACAGCTCTCGAGGGCGGTAGAGACAAGCGCGCGCGTCTTGGGGAGCGCACTCTGTGGCAGACTTGGCGCGGCAACTCGGTGAGGGCTCCTCGATCGGTGGCGGTCCGCCGAGAAAGAGCCACGAGAGGATGAACGACGCATCGCTGGCGTCGCGGCGTCCGTCTCCATTGGCGTCGCAATTCTCCGTCGCGAATATTTCACCGGCCAGGGCTGGAAGGAAGGAAAAGGGCACGATCAGGGCGAAGGCCCACACACGTCGTTGGAGTCGCCGCATGAGAGATCCTCTGTCGATAAGGAATTGTCAGTCGTGCGATCTCTCGGCCGTGCCCACTCCTGGAGAGTCTCGTCCACGTCCCGACCATGATACGGCGTTAATTCGGTCCGCGTCATTCCGGTGCTTCCGTTACAATAGCAGCGTCGAGAACGTCGAGCGATATCGAGGATGTTCGGGTTTGTCCTCCAGCCGACTCGCCGGCCGCGCCATTGAGAATACCGAGACAGTCCATGAATCGTTGGCTTCGTTCCGGCGCGTCCCTCGCGTGCCTTTTGGCGTCCACGGTCGCTTTTGCCCAAAACAACTTCACGGACCTCTTCGATCAGGCCGACGGTGCTGCCGAGAGTTGGAGCGTGCACAACGGTTCGTGGAACGTCTCGAACGAGGTCTATCGCTGCGAAGTACCCGAGGCGTGGACGTGGGCCGGGTCTCCGCCGATCGAGCTCGATGGAGACTTCGAGCTCTCGATGAACGTCGATTTCCCGAATCCGCCAGGCGACGTCGTCGGACGTCACGGAGGTTTCATGTTCTACGCGTCGGGCGCGACGAGCCGCACGACGACGAGCGGCTACACGATCGACTGGATCGACCGTGCAGCGGACCACGGCTTCCGATTCATCAAGTGGAACAACGGGAGGCCGACGGAGACCATCGTCAACGGCACGCCCGGAGTCGCCGAGCCTCCGACGCTCTGGGAGCTCTCCGTCGTCGGAGACCAGATCACCTTTCGCGGCGACGGCGAGGAGATCTTCTCGGTCGCGCACAGCGAGTTTCGCGCCGGGCACTTCGGACTCTGGTCGTACTCGAACAGCGACATGGAGTTCGACAATGTCGAGATCTTCACGGGGCCGTCGAGCATCCGTCCTTGCTTCTCCGCGAGCCCGTCGAGCGGCGACGCGCCACTCGACGTCGACTTCGACGGGAGATGCTCGTCGGACGGTGACGATGAGACGATCATAGCGTATCAATGGAACTTCGGTGACGGGCAGACGGCCAACGGCGAGACCGTGTCGCACGTGTTCCAGGAGTCGGGCGCCTACAATGTCGTCCTGACGGTCGTCGGCAACGCCGGCACGCGCAAGACCAGCTCACGAACGATCGACGTCTTCGATCCGGACACGACACCCGACTTCGACGTCGACCGAGTCCTCAACGATCGCGTCAAACGCTACGGCGCGGAGGCCGACAGCACGGTCGTCTTCAACGAGTTCATGTACCATCCGCCTTCCGAGGAGGCGAAGTTCGAGTGGATCGAGCTCTACAATCAGATGGGCGTCGACATGGACCTCTCGAATTGGTTCTTCGGCGAGGGGGTGGCGTTCGAGTTTCCGCGCGGGACGATCATCCCCGGCGGCGGTTTTCTCGTCATCGCGAGCGATCCCGACGCGCTCGAAGCTGCGACTGGCGTGCGCGCGCTCGGGCCGTACTTCGGTCGACTCGCCAACGGTGGGGAGGACGTCCGGCTCTTCAATCGCAGCGGCCGCGAGATGGCCGGCGTGCGCTACAACGACGGATCGCGTTGGCCCGTCGCGCCGGACGGATCCGGCGTCTCCCTCGCGAAGATCGATCCGCTCTCGCCTGGGGGGCAAGCGGCAAACTGGGCACCTAGCGAGCAGATGGGCGGCACGCCCGGCGCGCCGAATTTTCCTGCCGCCGAAACGACGGTCGTCGTCGGCAGCCCGGGCCTGCGCGCGTACTGGAGTCTCGATGAGTCGACCGGATCCGTGCTCGACTCGGTCGGCGGAAACTCGGGGACGGTCGGATCGGCCGTTCGTCGCGTCGCCGGGCTTGTCGGCGATGGCGCGCTCGAGTTCGACAATGGCTCGAACTCGTTCGTCAATGTCGGAGTCGGTGAGGAAGACTCCTTCGTGGTGACGGAAGGCGTGACGATCGAGGCGCTCGTCAAGCTCGACTGGAACGGCGCGGCCGGCAACAACGACATGATCTTCCGCAAGGAGGACGGCTCGTCGCGAATCCTTCTCGGCTTCCAAAGCGACGGCAACGACGACGGGCGCACGGTTCCCGAGATCGTCCCCGGTTACGGGGGGCCGGTTTTGGCCTTCGGCCTTCGCACGGGAGACGGTTACAGCGAGCTCGAGCTGCCGCTCGACGGGCAGGCGGGACGGCCTTCCGTCGCCTCGCTGCGAGACGGAACGCTGCAGCACATCGCGGCGACGTACGACGCGGCGTCGGGCAGGAAATCGATCTATCTCGACGGCGAGCTCGCCGTGAGCACGGTTCTTTCGGGCGAGATTCGAAGCGGCGGCATTGCGACGGCGTACATCGGAAACATGACGGGGCGCTCGCAGCCTTTCACCGGTGTGATCGACGAGCTCGCGTTCTGGGGCCGTGCGCTGTCGGCGGTCGAGATCGCGGCGCACCACGACAACGCGCTCGCGGGGAAGACCTACTTCGAGGGTGAGGTCGCCGAAACCGGCGAGATTCCAACGGTCGCGTTCAACGAGTTCATCGCGACGGATGTCGACGACTACTCGGTCGAGCTCGTCAACTTTGGCGACTTCCCCGTGCAGCTCGAGAACTACTCGGTCTCGAGTGGCAACGGTCCGAGCTACCAGTTCCCGTCGCAGACGCTCGGCGTCGGCTCGTATCTCGTGCGCACGCGCGCCCAGCTCGGGTTCGACGTGCCTCTGGACGGAAAGCTCTTCCTCTACACGCCCGACGGACAGCGGGTCGTCGATGCGTTCAAGCTCGAGTTCGGCGATGTCGAAGGCCAATCGGTCAACGAAGGACGTTACCCCGAAGGCACGGGGCGCTGGCTCCGGCCCGAAGCGGCGACCCTCGGAGTCGAGAACCGATTCGCGTTCAACTCGGATATCGTCATCAACGAGATCCACTATCACCCGCGTCTCGAGCCCGCCCGCGCGGATGTCTTCGACGAGACGATTCTCGTCGGCGTCGAGAGTCTTTGGCGCTACGAAGTTTCGGGTGCCGATCTCGGGACGGCGTGGCGCGCGTCGGCCTACGACGACGGAGACTGGCCCATCGACGAGGCGCCGTTCTACCAGGAGAGCTCCGCGCTTCCCGCGCCGAAGAACACCGAGATCGAGCTCGGGCCGACAACGTTTTACTTCCGCAAGGAGTTCGACAGCGACGGTCCGGTCGTCGGGAGCTTGCAGCTCAGGCTTCTCGTCGATGACGGCTGCGTCGTTTATCTCAACGGCGCGGAGGTCTATCGGCTCAACATGCCGGACGGCGTGATCTCCGCATCGACCTTTGCCGATACGGGAGTCGGGAACGCCGCCTTCGACGGGCCGATCACGCTCTCTGGGGCAAGCCTGCGCAATGGATCGAATGTCATCGCCGTCGAGGTGCATCAGGCTTCCGCGAACTCGAGCGACGTCGTCTTCGCTGCCGAGCTCTTCGCCTCCGTCCTCGTCGAGGAGGGGCACCCCGCGCGCGACTTGCCCGAGTCCTGGGTCGAGCTTCTCAACCGATCGAATCGAGTGGTCGACCTCAGCGGCTGGGATCTCGACAACGGGATCAATTTCGAGTTCGCGCCGGGCACTCTGATCGCTCCAGGAGAGTTTCTCGTCGTCGCGGAAGACGTCGACGCGCTTTCGAAGCGCTTCCCGGGCGTACCGATCGTCGGTCCGTTCCGCGGGCGTCTTTCGAACCGGCGGGATCGCATCGCGCTTCGTGACGAGCTCAACAACCCGGTCGACGAGGTCGAGTACTTCGACGGCGGTCGTTGGCCCGACTACGCCGACGGCGGCGGATCGTCGCTCGAGTTGCGCGACGCGGACGCCGACAATAGCAAGCCCGAGGCGTGGGCCGCCAGTGATGAGACCGGCCGCACGGAGTGGCGCACGTACAGCTACCGGCAGGTCGCCACAGCGAACTTCGGTCCGACGAAGTGGCGCGAGTTCGTCGTCGGCATGATCGACGCCGGCGAGATTCTCATCGACGATATCAGCGTCATCCAGGCGCCGAGCTCGACGAATCGTCAGCTGCTTCAGAACGTCGACTTCGAGGGAGGATCGAGCTCCTGGCGCATCCTCGGAAACCACCGGCACAGCGAGGTCATCGACGATCCCGATCGAGCCGGGAACAAGGTGCTCCACCTGATCGCGACGGGGCCCACCGAGCACATGCACAACCACCTCGAGACGACGCTCGTCGACAACACGTCGGCGCCGAACGGCGTCGAGTACGAGGTGTCCTTCCGCGCGCGCTGGCTCGCGGGCTCGAATCTGCTCAACACACGTCTCTATTTCAATCGGATCCCGCGCACGACGCCGATCGACGTTCCGTCCGAGGTCGGGACGCCTGGTGCGCCGAACACCGCGCGCGTCGCGAACATCGGTCCGACCTACGATCGACTCGCGCATGTTCCCGTCGTGCCCGACGCGGGGGAGCCCGTCGTTGTTTCCGTCTTTGCCAACGATCCCGACGGCGTCGATCGACTGACACTCTGGTACTCGGTGCAGGGTGGTGCGTGGCAGAACACGTCGATGTCCGTTCAGGACGGGGAGGCCGGGCTCTACTCGGGGCGCATCCCGGGGCAGAGCGGCTCGCGCGTCGTGCAGTTCTACGTCGAGGCGCGAGACGACCTCGGTGCGACGAGCCACTTCCCGGCAGGCGGGCGGGACTCTCGCGCGCTCTACGAAACGCAGGACGGTCAGTCGCGCTCCGGGCCGATTCACAACTTCCGTATCGTGATGCTGCCCGCCGACACGTCTTTCATGCACAGCGAGCTCAACGTCCAGAGTAACGAGCGTCTCGGCGCGACGGTGATCTACCGCGAGGAAGAGGCGTACTACGACGTCGGTGTTCGACTCAAGGGCTCGCAGCGTGGTCGTGTCGGAGGGCATCGCGTCAGCTTCAGTGTCAGATTCCCGCCGCACGATCTGTTTCGCGGAGTCCATGGTACGGTCTCGCTCGATCGCTCCGGCGGATGGGGCATCGGTGCCGGTCCGACGGGGCAAGATGAGATTGTCGTCAAGCACGTGATCAACCAAGCCGGCCTCCCCGGCATGTACGACGACATCGCTTGGCTCGTCGCGCCGAGGTCGTCGGAGAACGGCCCTTGCCTCCTGATGATGGCCAAGTACGGCAGCGTCTGGCGTCGAACGCAGTTTCCGGGAGACAGTGAAGGGACGACGTACAAGGTCGATCTCATCTACTACCCGACGACGACGAACAGCGGCTCGCCCGAGGGATTCAAACGGCCGCAACCCGACACCGTCGTCGGCACCGACTTGCGCAATCTCGGTGACGATCCCGAGGCCTACCGCTGGACCTTCCTCCTCGAGAGCAACCTCTCGAAGAACGATTACTCGCGATTCATCGAGCTCTGCAAAGCTCAGAGCTCGAGCACGAACGGCTTTGCCGCACGGATGGAAGAGGTCCTCGATACCGATGAGGCGACCCGCATGTACGTCATGCACACGCTGTGCGGGATCGGTGATACGTACTGGTTCGGCTTCCCGCACAACGTCATGCTGTTCGAGCTCGCGAACGAGGGGCGCTTTGTCTACCTCGGCTGGGATGACGACGTCGCGTTCACGCGCGGTAC
>CAYZGY010000182.1:0-11505 GCA_964478085.1 uncultured Planctomycetia bacterium | reverse complement strand
TCGACATCCGCCGACCCTCGGCATCAGAATCGCCCTCAGCATCCAGTTCATGCGCGTCGTTGAGCGCGTTCGGCGAATGGAAACTCAATAGAAGAACAGCCAGACCCCGCGGATCCCAGAAACTGGAACAGGGCCGTACACGCGACTATCGGCTCCATTCTCACGATGGTCACAGAGGACGAAGACATGGTCTTCCGGGATCCTGACGGACTCCGACAATCTCGCTGGAAAGCGAGCTCACGGTCGGAGATTGTCGCCCGCGGACGGATGCAAATACGGCTCCTCCAACCGCTCCCCGTTCACGAAAACGCCCTCCTCGGTGATCGAAACGGAGTCGCCAGCTCTTGCGATCACCCGTCCCGAATTTGGTGTCGCCTTCAATTCGCCGAGTTCGTCGTCGGATGCGCGGTCGAGCTCGTACAGCACGACGCTGTCAGCAAGGAGGCTTTCGATCTCCCCGTGACGCAAATCGCGTACAGCGATCTTCGCGCCTTTGGGAAACGTGGTAGCCATCTGCCTCGAGCCGACGGTTCCGCTCAGAATTCACAGGCGAAATCGAATCGTGGGGTCGGGGCCGTCGGCTTGCTCGCGTGGCCTGAGTGTATTCTTTCCTCTCGCTTACCAGCGCCGCGCCAGAATCAGGCTGAAGTTCTGATTCATCGCATCGAACAGCTTGCGGTACTGATCGATCTCGCCTCTCGCGGTCGAGCACTCGATCGAGGCGACGCCGTCGACTTGGATCAGCATGAACTTGATCACGTCGCGGTGCTTCTTCTTTTTCTTCTCGTCGTCGTCGTCATCATCATCATCATCGTCGTCGTCGTCTCCGCCACGGACGATGATGGTTCCGCCGCTTCGCGTCAGCGACCACGGGAAGGCCTTCTTGCCCGTGTCGACGTACGAGACCTTGTAGCCCTTGAGGCCGGCGATCTTGACCTTCTCGTGCTCGACGTCCTCGTAGTACCTCGTGGTCTTGAGGTAGTCCTCGAAGTACTCCGGCGCCTTCTTGTTCTCGAGGTTGTTCTCGTAGTAGACGCGGACTTGCGCCGACGTGCCCGGCAGCGTCATGCCGATGAGGAGCTTCTTGTCCGACTCGTCCTCGAAGAACTGCCAGTCGGAGCCCGGGGCCTTGAACTCGAACTGGAAGAGGTCACTGACGAAGTAGTCGCCGCGAATCTCGCCGGCCGGGGGCGGCTTGAGCTTCGTGATGTAGTTGACGTACTCTTCCTCGAGCTTGTCCATGTCACCGAAGTAGTGCTCGGCGAGATCGATAAAGTCGCCCTTCGTCAGCTTGCGCTTGATGCCGATGCCCCAGTACTTCTGCATCAGCTTCTCACCCTTCTTCGACGGGTGGTTGACGAGGAAGTAGATCAGTCCCCAGGCGTCGGCGTAGTGACTTCCGGAGAAGCCGTTGTAGCGCGTCATCGAGACGAGCTTCGAGACTTTCGTGTGGCGCCTCGCTTGCATCTTCTCCTGAAGGTGAGCGAGGCGATCGCGCGGAATCAGTCCGATCGTGATCTTGTTGCGCGATTCGGGATCGAACTTGCTCCCGTCACCGAAGTAGACCGCGAGACCTTCGATGAGCCAGATCGGGAGATTGTCGAAGCCGCCTTGTAGAACGAGACCCTGGAAGTAGTGCGTCCCTTCGTGCGCGAGGACCGAATAGGTCGTCCCCGTGAAACCGAACGTACCGTGGTAGGTCGTGATGCTCTGATTGGACGGCATGTAGTAGCCGCCGAGACCACGGCCACCCCAGCGGGCAAATCGGTCGGTCGAGATGAAGTCCTCCTGGTTCGCGTGGATGCGAACGGGGGCCTTCTGACGGCGGAGGATCTTGCTGCGGAACATCTTCGCGAGCTTCGAGCGAATCAGCTCCATGATGGCGCCGTACTTTTTCGTCACCTCGAGCGTCGAGTTGCACTTCATGATGAAGTGCTTCGTCTTGTGCTCGTGCCACTGACCGGGACGGTACTCCCGCTCGAGCTTCTTACGAAACCTCTTCGCGTTGTCGCGACTCTCTTCGCGCTTCTGCTCGATCTTGTGAGCCTGCGTCTTCGAGAGCTTCGTGCGCGGCAGGATCTTCAGCGACGGCGGAGGGCCGACCTTCTTGACAGCCGTTCGCTTGCTGCTTCCGCTACTCGAGTCATCGTCATCGTCATCGTCATCGTCGTCGTCGTCACCCGACTTCTCGGGGGGCGTGCTGTCCTTCGCCTTGACGAGCTGGCCGTCCTCGACCTCATAGCCCTCGGCCTTCTTGAGCTCGACGACGCGCTCGGGCAGCCATGCACCGTCGAGCTTCGCCATGCCGAGCCCGCGCTTGGCCGCGCTGTTGTCCGGCTCGAGCGCGAGGAGACCGCGAAGCGACTTGCGGTACTCGGGGAGCAGTCCGCGCTTCTTGCAGAACTTGGCGAGCTTCGTCCACTGGTCGGCCTTGTCGGCCTTTTTGAGGAACTTTCGGAAGACCTTCTGAGCGTCGGCGTCGGCCTTGCGGTCGAGCGAGTCGACCTTCGACTTGGCGATGAACTGCTTGGCGCCGCCGCGCACCTGAATCACGACGAGATCGTCGGTGATGTCGAGAATACGGCAGAAGATCGTCTTGCCGTTGACGAGGACCGCGTCGGTGAGCTTCGCCTTTTCTTGGGCTGACGCCGTCGCGAGGTCGCTCCCGGTGTCGCGAAATACCGAGAAGCCGACGACGGCCAGGAGAGCCGCGCCCATCAGGCAGAGGCTTACCCGCCCAAATTCCCACCCACGAGCCGTGTTCGGCTCCTCGAGTCTGCCCAATGCTCGCATCGGAATTCTCCCGATTTGTCCGAAGATGAAGATTTAGAGCCGCTTAGGCGACACCACCGCGGCATCCTAAGAGGCGTCCGAGTCCCTCTCAAGGACTTTCGTTCGGCGTTGTGAGGCCGTTACGCCCCAGCTACAATACGCCGTTCGATAAGTCCGCACGCGACACTTAGGTAGACCGTTATCACGGTCCGCGGTTTCACGGTTTTTGGTACGCCTTCCGAGCGGCCCCCGTAGAAAAAACCGAAGACCTGCCCGAAATGAGGTGCCGATGTCGCGTCCGCCTTCCTTTCTTACGCCCGCGGAAACCACGAGTTCCGAGACTGCCGTGTCCACGACGACCGATCGTCCGATCGAGAATGAACGTGTCCGAGAGTTGGCCGCGGCCCTGCCGCACCGCCGGCTCGAGCTCGAGGAGTGGCTCGACCTGCTTCCCAAGTGTGCCCGCGAGGCCGAGGCGGTCGAGCTCGGCACGCTCGACACGACGATGTCGCTCCTCGGGGTCAGCGACGACGAGCTCATCCCTCTCGCCGACCGCATGCGTTCCGAGCGCCATCCGGACGACACGGTGACCTTCGTTATCGATCGCAACGTCAACTATTCGAACGTCTGCACGTCGATCTGCAACTTCTGCGCGTTTTACCGATCTCCCGGTGAGAGCGGGGGATACGTGCTGAGCTATGACGAGATCTACCGCAAGGTCGAGGAGACCCTCGAGCTCGGCGGCAGCGGCGTTCTGATGCAGGGCGGGCTGCATCCCGATCTCGACCTCGACTGGTACACGACGCTCCTGCGCGAGCTCAAGTCGCGCTACGGCATCCATCTCCACTGCTTCTCGCCGACCGAGATCCTCGGCATTCAGGACGTCACGGGACTCTCGGCTCGGGAGATCCTTCTCGCGCTCCAGGAAGCCGGGCTCGACTCGTTCCCGGGCGGCGGCGGCGAGATTCTCGTCGACGAGGTGCGGCGCAAGCGTCGCTCGAAGGTCAACTCGCAAGAGTGGCTCGACATCATGGAGGTCGCCCAGGAGATCGGCCTTCCGACGACCGCGACGATGATGTTCGGGCACGGCGAGACCCTCGTCCACCGGCTGCAGCACCTCGAGAAGATCCGCGCGCTCCAGGATCGCACGGGCGGTTTCGTCTCGTTCATCCCGTGGAACTTCCAGCCCGACAACACGCCGCTCGGTCAGGTGATCGACATTCGCGTCGACGCGACCGAGTACCTGCGTTGGCTCGCGATCTCGCGCATCTACCTCGACAACATTCCGAACGTGCAGGTCTCGTGGTTCACGCAAGGGCTCGAGGTCGGCAAGCGCGGGCTCCGAGCTGGCGCCAACGACCTCGGCAGCACGATGATCGAGGAGAACGTGATCAAGCCCGCCGGCGCGAATCACGAGGCGACCGACGAGATGCTCCGCCGCGCGATCATCGAGGCCGGCTTCACGCCAGTTCAGCGAAACGCGGCCTACGTGCGTCTCGAAACACCGGGTGGGCCTGAGGGGCGACAAAACGGTTCTGAGGATCGGAAGGCCGGATAGCGAGATGCCTCAAACTCTGGCGCTCGACAACTACCACCGTGAACACGGCGGCGCTTTCGTCGTCGCTTGGGATCGCTCGCTTCCTGCGTACTATTCTTCGGCAGGAGGGTCTTCGACGTCTTCTTCCTCGGCGGACGAGTACGCAGCGGTGCGCGAGCGGGTGGGGGTGCTCGACCAGAGCTACCGTGGCGTGATCGACATATCGTTCGATCATGGTGACGGGGCGCCTGAGGGCGACGACATCGTCGGCCCTTTCTTGCAGCGACTGGTCTCGACTCACGCGCTCTCGCTCGACACCGAGTGCGGCCAAGATTCCTGTCTGCTTTCGGCCAAGGGACGACTGCTCGGAGCCTTTCAGCTCCATCGTCTCGACGTCGAGCATTTCCGCCTCGTGCTCTCGGAGCCGTCGCGCGAGGCGCTGATCGACGCGTTCGACAAGTACGCGTTTCTCGATGACATCGACGTTGTCGATCGTTCGGACGACGTCGCGATTCTCACCGTCGCCGGCCCTCTCGCGGCCGATGTGCTCGCTACGCTCACTGATGGCGAGCTGCCGCGCGAATATCTCGAACGCACCTCGACGGCGGTCTCGGGATTGTCGGTCGACATCGTTCACGCGACCGAGACCGGGACTTCCGGCTACGAGCTTTGGGTGTCCCGGAGTGACGCCGAAGCCCTCTGGAGCACGCTCGCCGAAGCGACGCGGGCCAAGGGCGGATTCTGCGTCGGTTGGGAGGCCGCCGAAGCGCTGCGAATCGAAGCTGGCGTGACGCGTTACCTTTTCGACTACGACGAGGAACGGCTGCCGCCAGAGGTGAACCACGGCCACCGACTGACCTTCGACAAGTGTTACGTCGGTCAGGAGGTCGTCGCGCGCATGCGCACGTACGGACAGGCGAGCCGACGACTCTTCTTCGTTCGCGGAATGGACGGCGCGTCGGTGTCGCTCGTTCCGAACGCGAAGATTCTGTGTGGAGAGAAGGATGCTGGCCACATCACGACGGTCGGTCCGAGCTGGAGTGCCGGTGGCCCGACCGCCATCGCGCTGATCAAACGAAAGTACTGGGAAGACGTCGAGCTCGAGACGGAGGCAGGAGAGCCGATCGAGATCTCGGAGCTGCCGCAGCTGGGATGTCTGAAGAGGTAGGGCTGTCTGAAGAGGCAGGGCTGCCACAAGAGAGAGGATTAGAGCCGTGATCGTGCTCAAGTTCGGTGGGACCTCCGTGGGAGGCGCCGATCAGATTCGTCAAGTCGGGAAGATCATTCAGGGTTGTCTCGAGCGGAAGCCGCTCGTCGTCGTGTCCGCGGTCGGTGGAGTCACCGATCGCCTCTTCAAGCTGTGTGCGCTCGCGCTCGAAGGCGGCGACTGGGCCGCGTACTGGGGCGAGATTCGTGACACGCACCACGAGATCCTGAAGCAACTCGAGGTCGAGGTGACCCTCGTCGACGAGCTTCTCGATGAGCTCCACGGCCTCGCGCAGGGCATCTCGCTCATCAAGGAGACGTCACCGCGTACGCTCGACTACCTCGTCTCCTTCGGCGAGCGACTCTCTTCGCGCATCGTCTCGGCGCACTTCCGCTCGCTCGCTATCGAGTCACGAGCTTGGGACGCGTTCGATGCGGGGCTCATCACCGACGATCGCGCCGGCGCTGCACGGCCGCTTCCCGAGGCCAACGACGCGATTCGAAAGACCTTCGAGAACCTCGAGGGCGTGCCGGTCGTCACGGGTTACATCGGCAAGGATCGTAGCGGCACGATCACGACGCTCGGTCGGGGTGGGAGCGACTACTCCGCGTCGATCTTCGGCTCCGCGCTCGGTGCCGAGGAGATCCAGATCTGGACGGACGTCGACGGCGTCATGAGCGCCGACCCGCGCATCGTCGCGGACGCGCGCTTTCAGGCGAAGCTCTCCTACGAAGAGGCGAGCGAGCTCGCGTTCTACGGAGCGAAGGTCGTTCACCCCGCGACGATGATCCCGGCGGTCGAGAAGGACATTCCCATTCGCGTCCTCAACACGTGGAAGCCCGAGTTCGAAGGAACGACGATCGTCAGCGAGCTCGGCGATGGCGAGCGCGGCGTCAAGTCGATCACGAGCAAGAAGGGGCTCACCGTCGTCAGTGTCGTCGCTCCGCGCATGCTGCTTCAGTACGGTTTCCTCGCGCGCATCGCCGACGTGTTCAAGCGGCACGAGGTCGTCGTCGACATGATCGCGACGTCGGAGGTCTCGATGGCGTTCACGACGACGGCGACGGCGAATCTCGAGGAAGCGATTGCAGAGCTCTCGAACTTCTCCGAGGTGACGTTGCGCCACGACATGGAGCAGGTCAGCGTCGTCGGTGAGGAGATCCGTAATCGCCCCGGCTTCGCCGCGCGAACCTTCGACGTGCTCAAGGAGCTGCGCGCGAACGTCGAGCTGATCTCCTTCGGCGCGACTCGCATCAACCTCAGCTTCGTCGTCGAGAAGGACACGGCGAAGGGGGTCGTCCTGGCGCTTCATGAGAGGCTCTTCGCCGACTGACCCGGCTGATCCAATTGGCCGGTTGTCGTTTCCCGGATCCGCGTTAAGCTACCCTTTTGACACCCCTTGAGTCCGTGGGGACCAGAAAGGCCGCGCGATGAAGGTTGCTCTCGCTCAGGTGAACACGACCGTCGGTGATTGTCGTGGGAATCTCGAGAAGGTGCGAGACTATCTCGAACGGGGCCGGGCGGCCGGGGCCGAGCTGATCGTCTTTCCCGAGGCGACGATTCCCGGCTATCCCGCGGAGGACTTGCTCGAGCGTGGCGACTTTCTCGACGAGATCGAGGAGACTCTCGCGGAGGCCGTCGAGGCGACGAAAGGGACGGGCGTCGGCATCGTCCTCGGTACCGCGAGCCGCGCGGAGCCTGGCGACGGTCTTCCGATCTACAACAGTGCGGTGCTCATCGACGACGGCGAGATCGTCGGCTGGCAGCACAAGACTCTCCTTCCGACCTACGACGTCTTCGACGAGGGGCGCTACTTCCGTCCCGCGAGCGAGCATCGGACCTTCTCGTTTCGAGGTCACGAGATCGCGATCGGCATCTGCGAGGACCTCTGGAACGACCCGCACTTCTGGCAGAAACGCCGCTACGCCGTCGATCCTGTCGAGCGTTGGCTGGGACCGGAGTCGGGCGGCAAGAAGGACATCCTGATCTCGCTGTCCGCGTCGCCGTTCAGCCTCGGCCATCCCGAGCTGCGCCGGCGGATGTTCGGAGCGATCTGTGAGCGCTACGACGTCGAGCTGCTCTTCTGCAACCTCGTCGGGGGGAACACGTCGCTCGTTTTCGACGGCGCGAGTATCGCTCTCGCTCGAAAGGGGCAGGTTCGTGCGGCCGGGAAGTCCTTCGAAGAGGATCTCGTCGTCGTCGAGGTCGGTCGCGGTCTCGAGGGCTCGTCTCCCGTCGTCCATGAAGGGGTGCTTGCGCGTTACGCGGCCGACGCCGATCTGGACGCGCACGATATCGAGGACGCCTACAACGCCCTCGTCCTCGGTACACGCGACTACCTCGGCAAGAGCGGCTTTCGAAGCGCGGTCATCGGTCTCAGCGGCGGCATCGACTCGGCGTTGACGGCCGTCATCGCCGCGGACGCGATCGGCGAGGAGAACGTGACGGGTGTCGCGATGCCATCGCGTTACTCTTCCGAGGGAAGCGTCACCGACGCCGACGCTTTGGCGCAAGCCCTCGGCGTCAAGATGCACACGCTGCCGATCGAGAAGATCTTCGCCGCGACACTCGAGACGCTCGCGCCCGTCTTCGAGGATCGTCCGCCGGACGTCGCCGAGGAGAATCTTCAAGCGCGAACTCGCGGGCTGCTCCTCATGGCGATCTCGAACAAGTTCGGCTCGATCCTCCTGACGACGGGCAACAAGTCCGAGCTCTCGGTCGGTTACTGCACGCTCTACGGCGACATGTCGGGTGGCCTCGCGGTGATCTCCGACGTGCCGAAGATCCTCGTCTACGAGATCTGTCGATGGATCAACGAGACGCGCGGCCGCGAGGTCGTGCCGTGGTCGACGATCGAGAAGCCGCCGTCCGCGGAGCTTCGCCCCGATCAGAAGGACGAGGACTCCCTTCCTCCCTACGAGGTGCTCGACGAGATCCTCGAGCGCTATGTCGAAGATCGCCAAGGCGTCGATGGAATCGCGACCGAGGGCGGCTTCGACCGAGACCTCGTCGTCGACATCGTCCGCAAGGTCGACATGAACGAGTACAAGCGCAAGCAGGCAGCGCCGGGGCTCCGCATCACGGCGAAGGCTTTCGGGCATGGGCGGCGCTTCCCGATCGTCAAGCGGCTACGGCGATGAGCTCCACGTGGGATCCTGAGGAGCTTCGGCGGCGTATCAACTCGTACGCTCCGTACGTCGGAGCGAGGATCGAGGTCACGTTCGTCAGCGAGGACGCCAGCGAAGTGCGGGTGCAGATGCCGCTCGAAGAGGACAACGCGAACCTCGTCGGCACGCACTTCGGCGGCAGCCTGTACGCGATGATCGATCCGCACTTGATGCTCCTCTTCATGCAGCGTCTGGGACCGGAATACGTGGTCTGGGATCGGGCCGCGAGCATCGAGTTCCTGAAGCCGGGTCGCGGCACGGTGCATTCGACGATCATTATTTCGGACACTACGGTCGAGGAGATCCGAGAGAGGACCCGGACGGGCGAGAGGTATCTGCGCTCTTTTGTCGTCGAGGTTCTGGACGACGAGGAAGATGTCGTGATGCGAGCGGAGAAGACCCTGTATTTCCGTCGTCGCTCGTAGGACCTGACACGCCGGCGAGCGCAGCGACCTTTTTCCGAGTGCCGTCTGGCAAGGGCGGCACGCAGCGCGGACAATGTCCCGCTGCTCGATCGGAAACAGGAGAAACAGATGATCACTCGCTACGCGACATTTTCGCTCGTCGCCGTCACTCTCGTTCTGAGTGGCGCTCTCGTTCTGAGTAGCTCTCTCGCCGCTGCCGACACTGAGAGCTGGCCCGCGTTCCGTGGCGCCGATGCGCGCGGTGTCGGCCAAGGAAAGAACCTTCCCGACAAGTGGAGCCAGACCGAGAACGTCGTCTGGAAGACTCCGATCGCGGGGCGCGGCTGGTCGTCGCCGATCGTCTGGGGCGACAAGGTCTTCGTCACGTCGGCCGTCAGTGCCGGCGACGAGAAGGACGCTAAGAAGGGTCTCTACTTCGGCGGCAATCAGGCCAAGCCCTCTCCGTACGACCATCGCTGGGTCGTCTGGTGTATCGACTTCGAGAGCGGCAAGGTCCTCTGGGCGAAGGACGTGCACGCGGGTAAGCCGACGAAGCCGCGTCACATCAAGAACAACTACGCGCCCGAGACGCAGGTGACCGACGGCGAGCTCGTCTACTCGCTCTTCGGCGACGTGGGGCTCTTCGCGCACGACATGAAGGGCGAGCAGAAGTGGCACCGCAGGTGGACTCCCGTGCGGACTCGTTTCAACTGGGGCAACGCGGCCTCGCCCGTGCTTCACGGGGATCGAATCTACATCGTCAACGACAACGAGGATCAGTCGTTCATCGAGGCGCTCGACAAGACGACCGGCAAGACGGTCTGGAGCGTGCCGCGCGACGAAAAGAGCAACTGGTCGACGCCGTTCGTCTGGTCACACGCGGGCGGCGATGAGATCATCACTCCGGGCAGCGGACGGACGCGCTCCTACGGTCTCGATGGGAAGCTCCTCTGGGAGCTCGAGGCGCCGATGTCGTCGATCACGATCGCGACGCCCTACGCGGCGCATGGGCTGCTTTACGTGACCTCGGGATACGTCGGTGACGGCCGTCGGCCGATCTACGCGATTCGCCCGGGTGCCAAGGGGAAGATGAAGTACGAGAAAGGTGGGGCGCTTCCTGAGTCGATCGCTTGGGTGCAGCGCGCCGGTGCGCCGTACAATCCGTCGACGCTCGTCTACGGCGACCTTCTCTACGTGCTTCACGACTTCGGATTCTTCGCGTGCTTCGATGCGAAGACCGGAGAAAAGGTCTACGGCAAGCAGCGGATCCGGAAGGAAGGGAATACGCCGTTCACGTCGTCTCCCTTCGCCTACGACGGCAAAATCTTCTGCCTCAGCGAGGACGGCGACTGTTACGTCTTTGCGGCCGGCAGGGAGCACAAGCTGCTCCACATCAATCGTCTCGACGAGATGTGCGGGGCGACGCCGGCGATCGCCAGGAACAGTCTTTTCGTCCGAACGTTCTCGAATCTCTACCGAATCGCCGGCAAGTAAGTCGTCGATAGCTCAATATGTCCGCAGAGCTGATTCAGATCAGTCGTGGCCTCGTCAAGAAGCTCGCACGTCTCGAGTTCGCCGAGCCGATCACGCACGTCTACAACCCGCTCGATTACGCGCGCGAGCCGCACGAGCTCTACCTCGAGAGGTTCGGAAACAAACATCCCGAGGCAGTCCTCCTCGGCATGAACCCCGGCCCCTTCGGCATGGCCCAGACCGGCGTGCCGTTCGGCGAGGTCGCGCTCGTGCGCGATTGGATCGGTGTCAGCGGCAAGGTGAAGAAGCCGAACAACGAGCATCCGAAGCGACCGATCCTCGGCTTCGACTGTCCGCGCAGCGAGGTCAGCGGCGCTCGCCTTTGGGGCTGGGCCAAGGAGGAGTTCGGTACGCCCGAGAAGTTCTTCGAGAAGTTCTTCATCCTCAACTACTGCCCGCTCGTCTTCATGGAAGAATCCGGCAAGAACCGCACGCCGGACAAGTGCACGAAGGAAGAGCGCGAGAAGCTCTACAAGATCTGCGACGACGCGCTCCGAAAGGCGATCGCCTGGCTCGAGCCGAAGTGGGTGATCGGCGTCGGCAATTTCGCGGAGACGCGAGCGAAAGATGTCCTCGAAGGTCTCGAGACCTCCGTGCCTTTCCAAATCGGACGGGTCTTGCACCCGAGTCCACAGAGCCCCGCAGCGAATCGCGGTTGGGCCGACGCAGTGCAGAAGGACTTCGCGAAGATCGGGATCTCTCTTCCGGGCGGTCCGGCGCTCAACTGATTTTCCATTCGCCGGACGCGCTCAAAGATGGGCAGAAACCGGATGCTGAGGGCGATTCTGATGCCGATGGTCGGCGGATGTCGAGATGACGTCACGACGCGGCGACGCGCCGCGTGGCTCGATCTCCGCGTCGACCCGGAGGAACCGGCTCGACGCT
>CAYZGY010000181.1:0-11547 GCA_964478085.1 uncultured Planctomycetia bacterium | reverse complement strand
GCGTCGCTGAAACCCGCCAATGCTCCACATTGGCTCAGTTTCAGCTCCTCGATCTCGAACGACTCGTCTCGCTTGACCACTCGAAGCACCTCTTCAACAGGCTGCTAAGCGTAACGGCGAAAACGTCCGTGAAGGGAAGTACGACATGACGCAGGAAAAACCGGAGCCCCCGAAGCTCCGCGTCGTCGACGAGGGGACCACCGAGCGTGAGAAGCAGACGAGCGAGAAGCTCCGACGTCTCGAGCGCGAGATCACCGAGACGTTTTACGAGCTCGTCGAGGCTCGTCGAGAATCGACGGGAATCTCTGGCGAGACACCCCTTCGCTCGACCGTCGATCTCAAGCTGGAGCTCCCCTCTCCGAATGCCCCGGCCGCGTCACGGGCGCTCGACGGTCAGCTCGACACCCAATTGCGTCGTGCTGCCGAACGACTCGCTGATCGCTCGGCTGTCTTTCCGACCGGTCGGGTCTACTGCTACTGGTGCCGCTCGTTCGACTGCGAACACGCCACCCCGAACGACTGCCGCGCGGTCTTCTACGGATACAGCGCGACGGGGCAGCCGCTCTGGAGCGAGCTCACGAGCGTGCTGCTCGAGCATCGCGATCCGCGCGTCGATCTCCTCTACCGCGAATCTCCCGTCACGTTGACCTTCGTGCAGTCGGGAGCCGATCTCGCGAATGATCAGCTCCAGGTTTACGGACGCACATCGGGCGTCTACCGCGTCCTCGGGCAAGTCGCGATCGGCTATCTGTCGACCAAGGGCCCGAAGATCCTGCGCTCGTCCGAACGTCGACGCCGTGGCGAACCTTACGCGGTGACGCTCCAAGCGGTTCAGGGCGGCGAAGGTGATGGCGGTGTGCTTCTCAATGTCATCGGCTTCCTGCCGGACGGCAAGCCCGCGCTCGAAGCGATCGAGGAATCGAACGACGCGCGTCTCGCCGACGCGATCGCGAAGTCACGCCGGCGCCTCGCGGACATCGCCCTCGAGTCCGTTCCTCGCAAGAAGCGCAGTCGGGAACGACGCCGACGCGCACTCGACGTCCTACGTCGGCTCTCGCGCAACCTCGAGCGGATCTTTCGGCAGCGAACGCGCCGCACGCAGCACTCCGAGGCACGTCACGAGAACAAGAACCGCCCCGCGTCGAGCGCCTTCTCCGATGCGCTCACCGCCAAGGACGGGGCGATCTACCGCGACGTCGAGGAGAAGACGTGGGTCGTCGTCGGTCCCAAACGACGAGTGCACGTCTTTAACGACGACGGCGTCCACATCACCTCGGTCGTCTATCCCGGCGAGACGATCCGCCACCGCACGACCAAGGGGAAATGGATCTCATCGAAGAAGGCCGAGCTCGAGGACTTCCGCGCCGCGCTCAAGAGTCGGTCGCAAGGAGAGCGTTAGATCGCCTCGATGAACGGAGCGAGATCCGCCTCGCCGAGGGCTTCATCGTCGATTCGCTCGAGACGAACCACCCAGACGACGTCGTGCCCGTCGAGCTTCGAGCGAACGATGGCGACGACGCCTTGCGCAACGCTTGGACGCCCAGCGGCGTCGCGATTCGGCGCTGAAAACGCGTACGGCGCAAACTCGAGCGTTCCGGTCTCCATGTCTCGCGACACTTCATCCCCGAGCGCGAAACCTTCGCGGAGCTCGCGGATGAGGCTCAGGTGCGAGTAGAGGTCCTCGAGGGCCGTCGGCGTCTGCTCGGAAGGCTTTGGCGAAAAGCGCAGCACCCACGCCTCGGCGCTCACGTCGTCGACGCCCCGGTAGTGAAACGTCACCGAGTCCCGCTCGGCCTCCAGGCGGACGAGGTGGTAGATCTCGGAATCGACGCGATATCCCGTGGCCGCGCTCGCCGCGTCGAGCACCGGGCGATTCGAGTGGTAGGCATTGCCCGGCTCGAAAAGTAGCGAACAGCCGCTCAAGAGCTGCACGCAAATCACTCCCCCAATCCCTCGCACCATCGCCGAGATCATTGATCGTCCTCGCCGTCGTCGTCGCCGTCGGGGTTCTTTTCGCCCTCCGAATCCTTCGCGCTCGCGGGGACGGGCTTCCCTTCCGCGAAGCGAGGCACGGTCGCGAGGAATCGCGCGCGTGCGGCCTCGATCTGCGCGAGTCGAGACGCACGCTCTTCACCGGACGAGGCCTCGCGTCCGATGCGCTCGGCGTTGCGGACGAGATTCTGCACGTAACCGAGCTCCTGCACACCGAGGAACACGTCCTGGAGACTTTGGACGATCGACGGATCATGTACGAGACGACCGAGCGATCCATCGCCGCGCTCGACCATCCCGAGGATGGTCTCGATCGATCCAGCGCTCTTCTCGAGTCGAGTGACGAGGCGCTCGAGGCTCCGACCGAACTCCTCGTCGGTGAGCAGCTTCATCGCGATCGACTCGGACTTCTCGGTGTTCGCGACGACGCGTTCGAGTGTCGCCACGAGCTTCGAGGTACCTTCGATCGCACGACCGATGTTCTGCTCGTACTCCTTCGAGAAGATGAGCTTGCCGAGCGCGCCGCGCTCCTGCTGCACCTCCCCGATGATCGTCTCCATGTCCTTCGAGATGCTCGTGAGTGACACGGCCAGCTGATCGAGCGACTTCGAGAAAGTTGCGAGGTTGTCGTAGAGAACGGGTTCGGTCAGAAGCTTACCGATCGATCCTTCACCTTTCTTGATGGTGCGGAGAACGAGGACGAGCTCGCGCATGAGGTCGGTCGCGTTGCCCGTGATCTCCTCGCCGACGACGGAATCGAGCAAGGACGCTTCGTGGAACTCGATGAGGTCGCCCGCGGTGAGCACGTCCTGGTCGGCGGTCCCCATCGAGATGTGAACCGATACGTCTCCGAGAAGCCCATCCGTCTGGAGCGCGACGCGCGAGTCACGGCGGATGCGCTTCGAGACGTTGTCCGCCACCGAGAGCGTCACGCGCACCTTGTTGACACGCAGATCCTCGACGAAGTCGATCTGCTTGACGAAGCCGACGGGGATTCCGTTGATGTGGACGCGCGATCCCTTCTTGAGCCCAGCCGTCGACGGGCAGTCGACGACATACTCCGCGCGCCGTTCGAAGAGCGTCGTTCCGGATCCGACCCAGAAGAAGGCGAAGATCGTCAAGATCATCGCGACGAAGAGCACGAATCCGACGCTGAAGGCGCTCGCTCCTTGTGCTGGTCGACTCATCCTACGCGGCCTCCTTCTCGTGCAGCGCTCCCCTCCTCGCCGGAACGATCGACCGCCTCGACCGCACGAAAGTCCGCGAGAAACTCGCGCACCTCGACTTCGGCAGCGTCGAAGAGGTCGGCCGGCCGGCCATCTGCGAGCACCTGCCCCCCCGAGAGGTAGCACCAGCGCTCCGCGACGGTACGAGCACACACCACGTCGTGCGTGACGGTGATCGAGGTCGAGCTCAGCTTTTTGTCCAAATCGTGGATCAGCATGGACACTCGTCGGCCAGTGAGTGGATCGAGTCCAGTCGTCGGTTCGTCGTACAGAACCAACTCTGGATCTACCGACAAGGTTCGTGCCAACGCCACGCGTTTTCTCATGCCGCCCGAGAGCTCGGACGGCTGCTTCTCTTGCGTTCCCGCGAGATCGACCCACTCGAGACGCTCGGCGACGATGCGCTCGATCTCTGCCTCATCCTGAATTCCGGCCTCACGCGCGGGAAACGCGACGTTCTCGTACACGCTCATCGAATCGAAGAGAGCCCCCGACTGGAACACCATGCCCATGCGTCGGCGCAGCGGAGCGAACTCCTCTTCCGAGAGTCCGCTCGTCGGCTCTCCGAAGAGCCAGATCTCGCCGTCGTCGGGACGCAGTAGTCCGATGAGGAGCTTGAGCAGCACGGACTTCCCCGTACCGCTCGTCCCGAGGATCGCGACGTTCTCGCCACGATCGACGCGAAAGTCGAGCTCCTCGACGATCGTGCTCTCACCGAAGCGCTTGACGACCTTCTCGAAGCGAACGACGGGGACTGTCTCGCTCATACCGTCGCCTCCATCAAGATCATGAAGAACTTCGTCAGGAAGAGATCGGCGACGAGGACGACGAGCACCGCAGCGACCATAGCCTTCGTCGTCGACTCGCCCACGGCCTCGGTCGCCCGCGGCGTGCGGAAGCCCTGGTAGGTCGCGACGAGACCGATGAGGAGACCGAAGACGAGCCCCTTCGTCATCGTCCCGACGATGTCGAGAGGGCTGAGCGCGTGACGCGAATGCTCGAGATAGACGCCGCCCGTGATCTGCATCTCGAAGACAGCGTAGAGGTAGCCCGCGAAGACGCCGACGAGCACGGCGATCGCCGTGAGGGCAGGGAGCATGATCGCCGTCGCGAGGACGCGCGGTGCGCCGAGTCGCCGCAGGGGATCGACGCCGAAGGACTGGTACGCGTCGACCTGCTCCGTGACCACCATCGAGCCGATCTCCGCGGCGATGCCGGTGCCGACTCTCCCCGCGAACATGATCGCCGCGAAGACGGGCCCGATCTCCTTGACGAAGGCGGCCGTGACGATCTTGGCGACCTGCGGCTTGGCGCCGAACTTCGCGAGCAGGTATGCGGTCTGGAGCGTCAGAACGAGCCCGATGAAGAACGCGCAGAGGTTCACCACGGCGAGCGAATCGACGCCGACTCGCCGCATCTGCTCGAGAACGGCGCGTCCGTTCCCGCGCAACCAGCACATTCGTTTGAGGACGGCGCCGGAGTAGATTCCGAAATCGCCGAGGGAAGTGAGAAAGGCTCTCATCTCCGGCTATTCTAAAACCGACTCGCGAGGATGGAAACTCGTAGCCGGCCGACCGCGCGGTGCCGATATTGTCTTCTGTGGAGCCGAGGCGCACGGCGCGGTATAGTATCCCCCGCCATGGTCTCTCTCCTCGAATCCTACGACTACGCCGAAGCGCTCACGAAGGCCGAGCGGACGACGTTTTATCACACCTTCCGGTTTCTGACGCCGGAGCGTCGCCGCAGCATCTTCGCGATCTACGCCTTCAGTCGACGTGCCGACGACGCCGTCGATTCCGTCGAGGAGGCCTCGGTCCCGGAGGAAGAGGCCCGCGCGCTCCTCGCCGAGCTCGAGAGCTTTCTCGGTGATGCTCCGTCGGAGGACGACCCGCTCGTCCCGGCGCTGCGCGACACGTTGGAGAAGTTCCAGATCCCTCGCCGGCATCTCGACGAGCTGCTCAAGGGCATGGAGATGGACCTCCACACGCGCCGCTACGCGACCTTCGACGATCTCTACCAGTACTGCTACCGCGCCGCGTCGGCGGTCGGTCTGGTCTGCATCGAGATCTTCGGTCATGAGGGGAAACGACTCGGTGACGATTCCGAAGAGAGCGACCTCCAGAGCGGTGACGTTCAAAGCGGTGACGTTCAAAGCGGTGACGTTCAAAGCGGTGACGTTCAGAGCGGTGACGTTCAGAGCGGTGACGTTCAAGACATTGAGGAGCCGGCCGAAGCGCTCGGAATCGCGATGCAGCTCACCAACATCATCCGCGACGTCGCCGAGGACGCTCAACGCAACCGCATCTACCTCCCCCTCGAGGACCTCAAACGCTTCGGCTGCGACGAGGACCACGTGCTCCGCGGCGTCGTCGACAAGAGCTTCCGCGAGATGATGAAGTTCCAGGTCGAACGAGCGAGACATTACTTCGAACTCTCCGATCCTCTCTACCCCGCGGTCTACGAAGAGTCTCGCTACTGCCCGGAGCTCCTGCGCAAGTTCTACTCGCAGATCCTCGACCGCGTCGAACGGCAGGACTACGACGTCTTCTCGCAGCGCCCGAGCTTGCCGCCCTACCGCAAGCTGATGCTCGTCGCGCAAATGTGGTGGAAGGCACGACGCGCGGGCAAGGCCTCGACAAACGGATCCGCGTCGAGCTGATCGGGCGAGCTGATCGGGCGAGCTTGATCGGACGAGCTTGATCAGACGTAAAAGCTCGTTATCCAGTTCAAGAGTCGCGTGATGATGAAGATGATCGCGTTGATCTTGTGCTTCCCGCGTCCCTCTCCCGTGCGATGAAGACGTCGGCCGCTGAAGATCGCATAACCGTAGCAGACGAGGAAGATCACCGAGACGGCAATGTGGAATATCAGGAGCCCGTTTTCCCCGTCGGCAACCGTACCCACTCCCTTGGCGACGGCTCCGGATCCGCCTTCGAGGTGATTGCCGACCTCGACCAGGACGACGATGATCAGGTCGCTCGCGAAGCACGAGTACATCACCTTCATGTGCTTCTGGGGCTGATGACGCACCCAGAGGCCGTAGGCGATCAGAAAGAGGACGAGGGTGTTAGCGGTCAGTAAGATCGTCTCGAGCATGACTTCTGGTTCAGATCACCAACGGCGACGTGCACGGAACGAGAAAACGCGTTCACCACTCGTCCAAATACGCGACGTGCATGTCATTGTCAACATATCCGCAAAGTTCACAGCGAACACCGGGCTCACCACGACGGATCTTCACGAGTCCCTGCTCGTGACACTTCGGGCATTCACGGTTCGGCACGGCCGGCGAGAGCGTCGAGACGAGCACCCAGAAGACTGCAGCGACGATGACGGTGCCGATGGCGATCGCCGGGATCCACTCGCGAAACGCGAAGGCGGCGGCGACTCCGATGGCGACCATCAAGAGCCAGACGAGGATGATCATGCCGGATGCGCGAACTCCTCAGATGGGCCACTGCTTCGCGTTCGGATCTCGGCGACGAATTTCGCCCGTGACGTTCCGAGCGGCCCAGGAACCGAAGTAGCTGTAGGCGAGCGCGCACCAAAACACGACTTGAGCGAAGACGACGACCAAGGCCGGCACGGCCTCTTCGTATCCGCAGGAGTAGTAGAGGTCCTTGATTCCGGGGGAAACGCCATCGGCGCTCGCCTCGGTGTAGACTCGAAGGAGCCAACCACCGAGAAGCCCGAGGAAGAGCCAGATGTAGTTCGCGTGCAGCCGTCGTGCAAGCGCCTCGCTGAAGCTGATCTTGAACTTCGGCAGAAGGAGATCGTTCGAGAGTTGCGCGCGCCAATCCCCCTGCGTGATCTTGAGCTCGGGATTGAGCATCGGGACGAGCAGGTGCACCTCGAGCATTCGCACACGCGTGTGCCAAACGTCGTAGTAGCGGTAGCGACGCGCCTCGATGCACATCAGGAGTAACAGGTGGTGGCTCTTAAAGACGAAGACGAGTTGTGAGGAGCCTCCCTTCGGGACGGTGAAGGCCCAGGAGAACGCGGCCGTCGTCGCGAGGATCGCCCAGTTCGTCGTCAGATCGAGCCGACGACGCCAGTCGGTGGAGCGCTGAACCTCGCCTCGGTAGAAGTGGGTCAGCGTGTTGAGGTTTTCGGGCGGGAACTTGACCGCTTCCGGCATCAGACTCCTTCGATTCGCAATCTCGACTCTCTCGAGCTACTTCAGTAATCGTCGAGCGACACGATCACGCAGCACGGAGCTCAATCCGAACTCCTCCTGCAGCAGCCAACGCAAGCTGATCTGATCGGCGTTGCTTCCCGTCCCACGTGCAATCTGAACGAAGAACGCCACGCGCTCGTCGGCCGACAGCTTCGTGATCAGATGGTGCTTCGAGGTGAGGCGATCGAATCGTCGCAAGGCACGCGCGCGGACGATGTCGAGCGCTTCGCGCAGGTCGCCCTTCGTCGGACGGCTCGCCTCGATTCGCTTGGCCGGGTCAGCGGCGTGCTTCCAAAGCTCGATCCCGAAGTACTCGGAGAGCTCTTCGCCGGAGACGATCTTCTTGCCTCGAAACGAAACGTCGAGACCGGCTCTGAACCACATCGAGAGAGTCGTTCGCTCCGCGTCGATCTCTTCGATTCTCGTCTTGCCGGCGAGGCTGTCCCAACGCGACTTGAGCGCCCGGTAGCGGGCGAAGTCCTTCCGCAGACGCTTCCCCTCGTTGATGTGAAGCTCGTAAGTCTTGCCGTCGAACTCGTAATCTTGCAGGTCCTCGACGGCGCTCCGACCGAGCACCTGCGCGCTCGCACGGATCGCCTGTGCACCGGCGATCGCCTCGCGCAGATCCTCCGCACGACTGCTCTCGAGTCGCTCGAGCTCCTTGCGCTCCTCCTCCGACATGCCCATGCCCTCGGCGGAGACGGTCACTCGACGCGGCGCCTTCTCGACCTCGCTCGCGATATCCGAGCGTTTCACCGTCAAGTCGACGACGATTCCGTCGTCGCGTCGCGAAAGGCCACCGTACTTTCCGGTGAGGATCTCGCGAAACTTCGCCTCGTCGAGGATCTTCTTGCGCTTCTTCGATTCGTCGAAGCGAAACGCGAAGCCGAGCGCGGGGACGCGCCGGCTCAGATCTTCGAACCCGCGAAGCCCCTCTGGTGTCGAACGAACCTCGAGCGCAGCCGCGGCCCACACGAGCGCCTCGGCGAAGCGCTTCTGCGCACGCGCGTCGGCAGCCTTCTTCGCGAAATCGGCACCTTCGGCTCCGAGGAGCTTCTCACGGTCACCGCCCGACTTCGCCGTGTCTCGAAAAGCGCTGATCCAGAGCTCGTCCTCGCCGATGCGCCGCGCCGCGGATCGGAGCTTCGCCGCTACGTCGTTCGCCTGGGACTGGATCTTCGCGAGGCGAGTCGTGTCCCCGTTGGCGCGGCAGATGTTGAGTGCCGCCTCGAGCGGTGCCGCGATGGCGAAGACTCCCGGACGCGAGGGATCGTTCGCGAAGCGACGGGAGGCGCCGGCGAACTCGGCGACGAGCCGGTCGGCAGTGCCCGCATCACCCCAGTCGACGTACTGTTCGGGCGAGTAGGCTCGACCGTCACGCGATCCGGCATCTCGGGGATCGGCGACGATGAAGCTGTTCCAGCGACTCTTGACCCCGTGCGAGAAGACTCCGACCTGCCAAACGGCCGGTCCGCTACCCGCCGTTGCTGCCGACGAGACGCTCCTCGAGCCGACGACCTTCCCATCGATGCGGAACTCGGCCTTCCCGCCCTGAACCGCGAAGCCGATGCGCGCGAAGCCCGTCGCCCCCCCGAGGCGACGCTTCCACCCGGCCCCACCCGTCGGGACGAACGGAACAGCCCCCCGGTAGAACCTCGACTGGCCTTCGCCGCGTGGGCGCAGAGCGAGGCAGAGAAGCTTGTCGGCGCCGTTCTGCCAAAGGAAGACGCCCGCGATCCCGTCCGGGTCTCCGCCGACGATCGCGAGATCGACGCTGCCGCGCAGCTGCTCGAACGCTGCCGTCTCGAGAAGGGCTCGCGAGCCGGAAAGCTGGAGGTGATGATTGCGCACGGAGAGCGGAGCGTCGAGCCTTCCGCCATGCCCGGCGCGTGCGGTCGTCAGCTCCACCCACGAAGTCGGCGGAATCTCGAAGGTGTGCAGGACGACTTTCGACGTGCTCCCACACCCGGATGCCAGGCTGAGCGCGAGCGCGGCGATCCCGATGGTCGTCGCCGACCTCCGAAGCGCTCGAAATCCCCCGCTGCAGCCTCCCCTGTCGCTGAGCCGACACATTGCCTTTTGCATGCTGATCCCTGGAGTCCCTGAGCGACCTGGGTCGCGGTCTGTACCGGGTTAGTGTAACGAAGGAGGCGGTGAATTCCCAATCGTGGGCGTCGGGTCTCGAGCTTTCACGGCCGGGGCGCGCTTCCCCTGGCCAGCGGTGCGTCGAATCCTTACGATATCGCTCCGAACGAACCCTGAAAACGAACGGAGCTACGTCCATGTCTGCCGAAGACGTCCTGCGCGAGAACAACATCGAGCTGCCCGAGCCGCCCCAGCCGGTCGCGAACTATGTCACGTCGATGATCGTCGATCGTTACCTCTACGTCTCGGGTCACGGACCCGCGAGGCTCGAGGGAGCGAAGCTCACTGGCAAGCTCGGTGACGACGTGAGCGTCGAGGAGGGATACGTCGCGGCACGCCAGACCGGGCTCGGCATGCTCGCGACCATCCGCGACAAGCTCGGAAGCCTCGATCGCATCGAGCGAGTCGTCAAGGTCCTCGGGCTCGTCAACGCGACTCCAGACTTCCGCGATCACCCGAAAGTGATCAACGGCTGCTCGGACCTCTTCGTCGAGGTCTTCGGCGAGAAGCACGGCCGCGCGACGCGATCTGCCGTCGGCATGGGCTCGCTTCCGGGCCAGATCGCCGTCGAGATCGAAGGGATGTTCCTGATCCGCGAAGACTGATCGGCGGAGCGATGCCCGTGAGCGAAGAAACGACGCCAGCGCGCGGACTCTCCCGCGATGGCAGCCGCGCCCGCCTCGAGCGCTTTCGCACCGAGCTCGGCGACGGTGTCGAGGCGGCCGTGATTTCGCGCCCCGAACATCTCCTCTACCTCGCGAACTTCTTCCCGGATCCGACGAGCCTCAACCTCCACGGCGACGCGTATCTCGTCGTCGAGCGGGAAGGACCGGCTACGCTGATCACCGACAACTGGCTCGGCGGTCGCATGGCGCCCGATCCACGCCCCACGACGAGCGCGGACGAGGTCATCACGCGCACCTGGTACGACGGCAAATCCCCCGCGCGACCTCGAGGCGAGCTCCTCGCGTCCGCCGTGATCGAGTTCCTGGTCGACTCGCGCACGACGCCGGTTCGCGCGATCGCCGCCGAGGCGAGCTTCCTGCCACATACGATCGGAGCGCGCTTCGAGAGTGTCGTCGATTGCGAGCCGCGGCTGCGATCGATGCGCGAGATCAAAGACCCCGACGAGATCGAAGCGATCCGCCGCGGCGTCGCGTGCGCGGAGGCCGTCCACGCCGCATCGCGCGGAGCGCTCGAGCCGGGCATCACCGAAATCGAGTACTACGCGCGTCTCCTCGCGGCAGCGACGGAGTCGACCGGCTGCCCGTTCGTGATGATGTGCGATCTGATCTCGGGCGCACGTGCAGCCGAGGGACGCGGACCGCCGTCCGCCACGAAGCAACTCGAGGAAGGCGAGCTCGTGATTCTCGACATCTTTCCCTACGTCGACGGCTATCGCGGTGACATCACGAACACGCTCGTCGTCGGAGGCGAGCCGAGTGAAGCGCAGGTCTCGCTCTTCGAGCTCGTCCACGGCGCGCTCGGGAAGGCCGAGTCGATGCTCGCGCCGGGGGTTCCGACCGCAGAGATCGCTCGCGCGATCGATACGCACTTGGGCACTGCC
Source organism: uncultured Planctomycetia bacterium (assembly GCA_964478085.1). Lineage (GTDB taxonomy): Bacteria > Planctomycetota > UBA8108 > UBA8108 > UBA8108 > CAYMLL01. The sequence continues at coordinate 440 of CAYZGY010000181.1, read as the reverse complement.
GGAGAGTCTCTCGCGAGCCACGCGGGTCACGCGATCGGGTTGGGGCATCCCGAGTCACCCGAGGTCGTGCTCACACCTGCCGACCCCGAACGCGTCCTCGAGGAGGGCATGGTCATCGCGATCGAGCCCGGCGTCTACGGCAAGCCCGACGCTCCGATCCGAGGCGGCCTGCGGCTCGAGCACGACTACCGGATCACCGCGAGCGGGTTCGAGCGGCTTTCGAGCCACCGACTCGGGCTCGACTGAGATTCCATTCGGCGGAAGCCGCCCAACGAACGCCAAGAACTCGAGGCTGCGGGAGAATCCAGTGCCGAGGGTCGACGGATGTCGAGACGATGTCACGACGCTGCGACCCGCCGCGTGGCGCGCTATACCCAAAGCCCCCGAGGCACCGGCTAGACCCGGCGGGCGGGCGCGGTTTGGGGGATGGTTAAGTGGGG
>CAYZGY010000180.1:10368-11563 GCA_964478085.1 uncultured Planctomycetia bacterium | reverse complement strand
GCGAACGCGCAAAGCTCATCGTCGTCGTCGCCTGCACGAAAAACCGACCCCATGAGAGACAGCCGGCGATGATGGGCGCGATCGACGCGGTCGCGCAACCGATCGTCCCGAGGGAGGTCGTACGCTTCCGGAAAAACAGATCCAACACGAGTGTCAAAAACTGGCATTCTGGTAGCTAGGCTTGCCGTCAAGACCGCCCGCCCTCCGAAAAAGAGCCGGTGCGAGGTATTACGGTGACCGATTTGTTCGTCGATGAATCAGGAGGACAACCGATGAGATCCCACGCCGCTCGTCTTTCGCCGCGCACGATCGCGATCAGCCTCGCGGCCCTGTCTTCCATCAACGCACAAGATTCGTCGAAGGCGGAACTTGCCTTACGAATCCGTCATGGCGCGTACGGGCCCCGACGGGAAGATCTACGGCCTCGATGGGCTCGATCCGCTTCTTTGGAACAGCAGTACGTACCTCCTCGAAGGAAACACGGGTGAGGAATTCGACACCGCGCTCGCCGAGTTCGCGGCCCAGTCGGACGATGTGATCCGCACGTATTCACCGACCCAGCGAGCGATGCTTCAACGCGTCCTCTGGGTCGTTTTCGATCGGGCTGCTGCTCGCGGACGTGGCGTTTCACCCGAAAAGCGAGAGAATCAAGCGAAGACCGCGAAGCTCATCACGCGCCTGGCGCTCTCACGCGAGGAAATCGCGAAGCTTCCCGACACGTTCGCGGAAACGGCGCGCACGAAACCGCACCCACGCGAGCCCAAGACCGAGATCGAATTCAAGAATCGCTTTGTGCCGTTCTTCCCCGACGACTTGCTCGACGCGGACGGGGCGTGAGTCTGCATCTCGAATCCTCAGCTCCTCGCGAGCGCACACGGCGAAGACTTCGAGCACCGCTCCGTGTTCAATATCTTCATCAAGCTTCCGGGCGGCAGGGCTGCTAAGAAGGCCTCCCTCAAAGAGCTCGACGAGCTCACCGAGACCTGATCGACCGATCCCAAACGGGCCGCGCAGCATCCGAACGCACGGACGCGGCTCTACGCGAACCCGGAAACCCCGAAATTTCCGGACGGCACCCGATTCGCGATCCTGCGACGCGCGATCCCCATCGACGACGAGGGAGAACTCTACGCCGGCCAGACGATCTTCCCTCCGCGGCTCTATCCGCGGAGCCGCCAAGGGGGTTGCCGCGAAG
>CAYZGY010000180.1:0-10358 GCA_964478085.1 uncultured Planctomycetia bacterium | reverse complement strand
CCCCCCCCCGCGGCCCCGCCAAGGGGTATGGAAACTCACGCTCCGCAAGAAGCGCGCGACGTACGCCTGGGGATTGTTCCAGGGCCTGTCGCTTCGCTGAACGAGACGCGCGTCGAGTCGGTCAGTCGCAGTTCGGAATCTCGCAAGTCGGCGCGGTTGGAGTGTCTTCCGTCCCACACACGGGGCCCGGCGCTGCGATCCTTGGCCCACCTCGGAAGAGGTAGTTGAGCATGTAGATCGCGTCGCTGACGTCGTTACTTCCGTCTCCGTTCGTGTCGGCAGCCTTCAGACAGCTCGGCGCCATGCCCCCCGCGAAGCTCCAGCGGAGAGTCCAGACCGCATCCGAGAGGTCGACCGCGCTGTCACCGTTGGAGTCACCGCGCTTGAAGACGATCTGACCGTCCTCATCGACTCGAATCTGAAACGCTTGCTCGACGGGCGGATGATTCGAGTCGTCGACGCTCACCGTCCCATCGTAGACGCCCGGATCGGTGTAGGTGTGACTCACCTGCGCACCGCTCATCGAGTCGCCGTCCCCGAAGGTCCACGTGATGACGATGGCATCGTCGTCGGGATCACTCGAGGCGCTCGCGTCGAAGGTCACCTCGAGGGGCGCCGTGCCCGTTGTCGGCGTGATCTCGAATGAGAGGACGGGAGGCCGGTTGCCAGCCTCGGTCACCTTGATGCGGAACTCCCGAACGCTCGCACCGGCGGCTCCGTCGTCGACGGTCAGAAGGCCGTCGAAAACTCCGGGTTCCTCGAAGGTGTGCGAGACGACCGAACCACTCGCGCTGCCGCCATCGCCGAAGATCCAGTCGAACGACAGACCGTCATCGTCGGGGTCGAACGACGCGCTCGCGTCGAACTGAACCTCGAGAGGCGCTGTTCCGCCAATCGTCGAGATCTCGAGAACGATCTTGGGCTTCTGCCGAATCTCGACGATCACGCCGGGGGACCCACCGAGCTGAGCCGACGCGCGCCAACTGCCCGGACGATCGTTGTCGAGCGAGAGATGCTCGAGCTCGAGGCTGTAGCCCTCACCGTCCGCTGCCATCGGCCAATCGGAGACTCGACTGTCGCCGTAGACGACCGAGTCGATCGCGATCGGATACTCCGTCGGGAACGAGGGTATCGGCAGGAGTGTTCCCGGAGCGTTGTCGTAGAGACGCACGTGGCCTCCACCGTTGAAGAGCTTTCCGGGGTACGGGCCGAAGCGGCGGGCGGTCACCCCCGGGTACTCGGCGTCGAAGAGAACAGGATCACGCACGACGAGGACGATCTCACCCGGCGCGAGAACCGTTCCGTTCGGGAACTCGTAACCGGCGGGGTCGACGAACCAACCGGAGACATCGACGGGACTCGACTCGGTGTTCTTGAGCTCGACAAACTCGAGCGTGTCGACACCCAAGGGGTGGTACATGATCTCGCTGATACGCACCCACGGGAAGCCGTCGAAGCCCGCGTCGTCGAGCTCGCTTCGCAGAAAGACCAGGCGACGAGCGAGGAAGCCCGTGCCTTCCGCGTCGCGTACGTCGAGCAGCTCGTCGACGTTGTAGCAGAAGTCGTCGGGATGCGAGGCATCGGGACTCGGATCGAACCGCCCCCAGAGGTCGTAGTCGGCCAGCGCGTCGTCGCGGAGCTTCGTGCGGAGGTCCTCGATCGCCTCGGTCGTACGAATCTCGTTGATCTTCTCCCGCAAGTGCGCCCAGACACGAGCGAGGTACGCCCGGCGGAAGTACGGACGTCCCACGGCCCGCTCCGCCTCGAAGAAGCGCGTTGTCAACGCGTTCTGACCGACTCCGAAGAAGAGCCCGACTTGCTCGACGTCGATCGAGTCGTTGTAGACGCCGAGGGCGGGATCATCAAACCGCCCGAAGCTGAGGTCCACGTCCCAGAGGCTTCGCGTCCAAAGCCCCGTCAGCGGATCGTGATAGAGAAGGTGATTCTCGTCGATGTGATCCGTGCTCGCGCTGCCGACGATGGCCGTCTGATAGTCGATCTCGGACTCGATCGCGACGTTCGAGTGGAACCAAGACACGAGACTCGACGAGCTCGTCGAGTCGAGCGCACCGAGGAAGCTCGCGAGATCGCTGAAGTCACCGTCGCGGTTGGTACGCTTCGAGTACTCGCCCGCGTAATCGGCTGCGTTCGGCAACGCCTGCTCCGCGCCCCCCTCGGAAAGGTAGAGGTTGCCGTCCCGGTCGAGCCCGTTGCGCTCGAGGTACTTCCCCTCGGGGTTCTCGACCTGAAGGAAGAGCCCGTGCAGCTCGCCGTCTTGCAAGACGCGTATATGGCGCGCCTTCGCGTACGGGAGGTTCTGACGTCGAATCACGTCCCAAGCCAGCTCTTCACGGAGGAGCGACTTGTCACTCCACAGACTGTTGAAGAGCATACGACGAATTCCGTTGAAGAGCTTGCGACGATTGAAACGCGCACGCAAGTGGCGCTTGATCTGTTGGGGAGAGCAGGATCCACGGTTGCGAACTCCGATATTGAGAAAGACGTCGCCGTCGTGAACGAAGTGCCCCGACGAGTAGAGATCGCAGTCGAGCTCGTTGAGGTCCAGGGAGAGCCCCCGAATGTCGTAGACGCGGATCGGCGCCACAGCGCCGGCATCGTCATCGACGACGAACGCGTAGTCTCCCGTCGCGTCGTTGCCCATCGGAAAGACGCGGCTCGTACCACTCGCGTCGGTCGCCTCGATCGAGTAGCGAACGAGCGATCCGTGGTCGAGTTCAGGGAGCTCGACGGAGAACTGGCGATCACCGGGAAGCTCGTCGACCGTCGCGCCGTTGTCGAGCATCGCGACCGTCACCGGCCCATCTCCCGCGTCGTACGTGAGCTCGACACTCCCGACGTTCGCGAGCGTGCTGACGAGCGCCGTGACGACGGGACGATCCGTGGACGTCGGCTGCCGAGGACTCACTCGGGCATCGACGACGAAGGGAGGTGCTGCGGACTTCGCCGATGTGTTGGCTCGTCCCGGCGAGTGCATTTCGCCGAAGGCTGTCGCCTCGTAGAGCCCCGAGCCGGGGGACGAGCCTCCGAGCGCGACGACGAGCCTCGCTTGACCGCTCAGAATCTTCGCGCGAGCACGAACCGTGTACGTGCTGCCGCCGTTGAGTCCCCCGTCGATCGAGTACGAGACGCTGTTTCCGGACATGTCCCCGGCACCGTTCGAGATCACTCGACAACACGTGCTATCGCCGATTCCGCCGACGAGCTGCGATCGACTGTTGTCATGAGTACCCTCACGGCTCCAACCCGTGATGCCGCTCGAGAAGCCGCCAACCGTGAAGAGATCGACTCCGGGGTTCGCGTTCGCGGTCACGCTGATGTCGTCGAGCAGGACTTCGCCCTCGTCCTCGAGGAAGAAGTGAAGATCGGAGGACGTGGCCGGTCCCGAGACCTCGATCTCGACGAAGGAGCTTTCGCTGCTGCCACTGACCGCGCTGCGCCAGGCGGCCGGATCCCAACCGTCGGCCCGCGGAGAGATCTTCTCGAGGCTGAATCCGAAGCCGTCGGCGCTCACGGTCCAGCTTCCGCCATCCGAGTACTTGATCGCATCGACCGGATTGAGCGAAGCGTCGGAGATCTCGATGCGCTCGCCACCGTCGGCCAAGTCGCCGACGAAGTCTCCGACGACGTTAGAACCTCCGAGCGTCGATTGGGAATTCGCCGCATCTGACGCGACGACCAGGTAGCCGTTCGGGGAGATCGACGTTCCATCGGGAATGACGAAATCGATCCCGTCCGTGAAGCTCCATCCCGAAACGTTGATCGTGTTGTTCGTCGTATTGCGAAGCTCGACGAACTCGACTGTCGAATCGGGAAAGCTCAGGGAGTTGTAAAAGACCTCGTGAATCACGACGCGAGGGACGGGATACGCCGGTGGCGGACACTGCCGACCGAGATTCGGAGCGATCGGTGTCGGGCTCGCGGAGATCCAATTCGTGAAAGATCCCGTGTACATGCGCATGCAGCGCCGCTGCAGTGAATGCGATCCTTGGCTCGCGAGGAGCGGCCACGGGAACTGACTACTGTAGCGAACCTCGTCTCGCGTCGCGCCGAACGAATCGCGGAGTCGAACGATCTCTCCAGAGTTCGAAAGTGATCGGCCGTAGTCACCGAAGAGGCGACCAACGGGCACGTTGTAGACTCCGGAGAACGCCACGCGATCGTTCGCGACGACGACGAAGGAGCCCGCGGCGATCGAAGTGCCGTCGGGAAACGTAAACTGTATACCGCGATCGAGAGACCAACCGCTCAGATCGACGCTGCGGTTCGACGCGTTGTGAAGCTCGACGAACTCGAGCGAGTCACCGGCACTCGGCGCGTAGAAGAGCTCGTTGATCACGACGCCCTGCCCGAACGAACTGGTCGTCGCGAACACGAGAGCAAGCAATAGAAAGTGACATACTTTAGACATAACTACAAACTAAAAACCACGGATTCCCGACAGAAGGGTACGTTACGAGACTTCGCCGCGATGGCGTTTGGGGAGGACGGTGCGTAAGGCTCAAACCGTGGATCCGACCACGCCTCAGTCCACCGTTTCTTCTGATTCCTTGCGAGACATCTTCACGAGACACTCCCCGCTGAGCGATGCGACGAGCCGAACCTCGACTCGGTGCTCTCCCTCGGGAATGTCTAACTTGACGCGTCGACGCTTGCAGACCACACGATCGTCGTGAGACCAAGTTTTCGACGGCACGCCGGATTCCTTGAACCAATCGACGAGCTCTCCGTCGATCGAGACTTCGAGAACGTACGGCTCGCTCTCTTCCGACGACTCTGTCGTTCGAAGGAGCCGTGAGTCGATGCGCAGCACGGTCGGTCCCTGCAGGTAGAACTCCGCCGGCGCATTCTTGTTGAGCCTCGTCCAGCGCCGCACTTGCTCGCCGGCCTGGATCTCGACGTGCTCGGTCGAGCCTGCGTCGACGACATCCCACGTCGACTCGGTGAGCCCCGCACCGAAGTGGAGTCCGAGGTACGCGAAGATGGCGAGGCACGCCGCGGGCAGGAAACGTCGAGCGAATCGTCGCGCAGGTCGCTGCTTTTGAATCGCAGGCCAAACTTCCTTTCGCACGCGAACGAGGTCATAAGGAAAATCGATCTCTCCCCAAGGAAGCGGCGCGATGTCGACGGCGCCGATCTGACGCTCGCGAGCGATCTCGCAAACGGCTCGACCGAGCCAGTCGTTTTCATGCCCGGAATCGACGAGCTCACGCGAAAGATCGAAGAGGCGATCCGCGGTTTCCTCGGTGAACTTGAGGAGCCCGACGTTTTCGCCGGCGACTCTCTCGGGAGGAAGCGTCTTCGACATGTCGAGAAGTCGACCGTCGAGCACCTCGACCTTCATGTGCTCGCCGCCATCACCCGAGCTCGAATCGTAAGCGATGCAGTCGCCCTCGGTCTTGAGAACCTGCGCGAGGACATCCGGCGCGATCAGAATGTCGCTGTTGAGAACGAGCACCGGCCCGGAGCTCCACTCCTTCGCCAGAGAGAACGAATAGAGGCTATTTGTCGAAGACCAGCGCGAATTGACGATGTACTCCGCCTGAATTCCGACGACCTCGCGAATCTCGTCCGCGCAGTAGCCGAGCACCATCAGCACGGGACCGACGCCGGCTTCCGACAAAGTCTCGAGCTGATGCTCGATGAGTCGGCGTCGACCGACCTCGAGAAGGCACTTCGGCAAATCGTCGCTTCCGGCGCCGAGCCGACTCCCTCGTCCTGCAGCAAGAATGATCGCCCTCATCTCGTCTCCTCGTTTGAAATCAACGACGTCTCGTCGCTGGATGCAGGCTTCGGCACTCGCTCCTGACGCCGAGCCTTCCACTCTTTCCACTGCTGGCGTGTCCCGTCGAAGAAGATGCGTCCCTCTTCGAGAAAAAGAACTCGATCGAAACCGCGCGAGGTGATTGGCTGGCGCATCGCGATGAGCACCGTTCGCTCAGCCGAGGCCGAGAGGAGCCGCCGAAGCCTCTCGCGAAGCTCATCCTTGTCGCCCCCCGAAAGTGGCGTGTCGAGAAGCCAGACGGAGCGTCCCTCCGACAGCGCGATGCCACCGAGACAAAGTGCACGCGACTCTTCGCGCGAGAGCCGCTGAGACGAGACCTTCTGCGAGAGCCGCTGCGGAAACGCACGAATGAAATCCCAGACCGCCAAGCGGCGAAGGACCTTTTTCTGCGCTGGCGTGATCTCGGGAGAATCGAGCCCGAGCACCTCCCAGACCTCACCGCTCGGGAACACGGGCTCCTGCGGGAGCATCTCGACGCTCGACTCGATCTCGAAGCTCGCTGTGGTGACGTCCTCGTCGTCCCAGAAAATCGCGCCCTTGTCTGGGCGGACTGCGCCTCCAAGGACCTGGAGCAAGCTCGACTTTCCGCTCTGGGCGTCGCCGAGAACAAGAATCTTCTGACCTGCCGAGATCCGCAGATTCGTCGACTTCAGCCTGGTGCGACGTTGCTCGTCACGACCCGCGAAGAGCTTGACCCCTTCGAGACGAAGCTCACGCTCGATGACGCGCACGCTGCCAGAAGCGAGCTGCTCACCAGCGGTTTCCCTGCTTGTTGCAGGCCGCTCGCTGTCATCGAGGAGAAGCGCGACGCGATTCGCGCAAGCCAGCACCTTACCACTGCGCGCCGCCTGGCGACCCATGTTGACGGTTCGTCGGTGAACGATGATCGCATAGGCCACGAAAATGAAGAATCCTCCCGGCGCCAGCGTTCCGGCCCTCACCTCGGCGATGCCGACCCAGAGGGCCACGCCGATCGCGGTTGCGAGAATCACGTGCGCGCAGAGTGTCGACTTCGCGATCAAGCGGGTCGTCTTGACGTCGTTCCTGCCGCTCGATTCGTTGAGATCGTCGGCGTCGTCGAAACCATCGGTGGATCGGCCATGATAGAGCGACTCCGGAAAACACCCCGCGAGCGTTCCCTCCATGCGCCGAGCCGAGCGGGAGGTCGCCGCGCGCCGCCATCCAAAGCCCGACCGCGATCGCCACGCAGCCACCGACGAGAAATAGAGTCGCCAGCTTCCAAGAGACGAAGAACAGCACCGCGCAGACGCCGACAAAGATCATGCCGTTCTGAAACGTCTGCACGAGAATTCCGGAGAGCCCGGCCTTGATGCGGGCACTGTCGCCGATGATCCTCGCGATGAGATCCCCTGATCCCTTCTGTCTTTTCGAAAGCTGACGAGACGCCCCTCGAACGGCGGCTCCACGAAGATCGTGAATCGAGTGGACCGCGAAGCGCTTGATGTTCACCAGCTCGGCGAGCCCCGTCAAAAAAGCGACCGCGAGGTAGATTCCGACGAGCCAGAGGGCCGGGTTCGCGACGTTCGGCAGAAACGACACTTCGGAAGGAGCATTCGGGTCGCTCGCGGGAAACGCGACCTCGACGAAACCGCGCAAGATCCACGGCAAGACGAGCCGCAACGCGACGACGACGAGCGTCGCGGCGGCGCCGAGGATCAAAAAGCGCCGATACGGCGTCCCGAATCGGAACACCGTCTGGAGCGCTCGCGCGGTTCTCTTGCGGCTCCACATCAGGCAGGACCGTCCACCGAGACGAGATCTGAAGGATCGGGCGCACACTCGTCGACCGTGCCCGGAAGGCTCGGCTCGAGTCCGGCCGTGTGAAGGATGACGGAGACGACGCGGTCGGTCGCGCTTCCAGGACGATGGAAGACGTGATCCGCCATCTTCTGGCGGAGCTCCGTCTTTCCCTCCGGGCTCGCGAGGCTCTCTTCGATCGCGTCCGGCACGGATTCGGGCTTCTTGACGATCGTTCCGATCTCACGGCCGTAAGTCTCGAGATCTAGCGCCGGCGCACGCTTCTCGACACGTTTGAAGAGCTTCGGCGTGTCGAGGAAGATCAACGGGCGGTCGAGCAGCGTGAACTCGACCGCGACCGACGACGCATCTGTCATCAGGAGATCGGCTGCGTGAAGGTACGGAATCACGTTCGTGTCACGAACGAGCCGCATGTGCGTGCTCTCCGCATCCGAAAGCTCCGAAAACCAGTCGATCTTCTTCTTCGGGTGATCGTGAGGCTTGACGAGCAAGTTCCAGCGATCGGCCCGAGCGATCTCCGAGATCACCTCTCGTCCCATCGTTTCGAGCGCGTTCTTCTTCTCACCGGTCGGCGCGAAGAGCACGGTCGGCCGAGCCGGATCGAGTCCGAGCCCTTCGAGGGTTCCGGACCGGTCGAGCGAGCCGTCCACGAGTGGATCGGTCTTGGCGAAGCCCGTGATCAGGTAACGGGGACCATCGGGGCGAATCAATCCCTGCTTACGGTAGAGCTCGGCGTGGTAGCGGCCCGGAAGGCAGAGGACGTCGTAACGCAGTGCCTTCTCACGCACAGCGAGGTTCTTGAACGAGACTCCGTGGAAGAGCTGCACCGACTTCTCGTAGCTCGCCGGAAACATCGAGTCCGAAAGATGCGAGCAGATGACGATGTCGAAGGACTGTTTCGCTATCTCCTCGAGGGGAAGCACCTGCGCCGGGTCGACGCCGAAAGGCTCGTAGAATCCGTCGAGCTGGAACGTGATTTCGTCGCCGTTCTTCTCGCGGAAACCGCCCGTGAGGAAAACCTCGACGCGGTCGTCCTCGAGCAGGCGACGGTAGACCGGCTCGAAGCACAAGAAGTGCACAGGCGCGTAACCGCCGAACAGGATTCGTTTTCTGCCAGACTCGCTCATGAGTTCATTGCCGCTCGCTCAAAAGATTTGGTAAACGAACATCAGCGCGATCGAGTAACGGTCGTATTCGGTCTCTTCGTCCTCGTCACCCGTTCCGCGTCGGTCGCTGTTCTCCATCACCCAACGCGCCTCGAGAATCGCGCTCCAGCGCTTGGCAAACTCCCACTCGAGTTCTGCGCCGAAGAGATGACGCAGGTCCTCTCGACCAATGTAGCTGAGGTCGAAACGCTCTTCGCTCAAGTAGTTTTGGTAGAGGATCTCGTACGCGCTTCGAGCTCGCCAACGCTTGGCGAAGTCCCAGACGACCTCGACCTCGATCGAATGATCCGTTCGCGATCGGTCTGACCGCTGGACCGTCCGTCGATTCTCATCGGCTATGTCGAAATCGCCGTTGAAGTCGACGCCGAAGTCGGTCTCGTCGCGGATCATGACCTCGAAGCCCTTGTCCGTCTCGACGTAGCGAAAGTTGTAGTCGATGTCGACACGCCAGCGCTTGGAGACCTGCGTAGAGAGCCCGAGAAGGCCGCCGAGCTCTTCACGATCGCGATTCGAGTGCGGACTGTCGTACTTACGGCTCGCGCCTCGAACACCGACTTTTCCAACGACCTCGCGAAAGCCGAGATCCTTGAGGAAGTGATCCTTCTTCTTCTTTCGCCGCCAGAGGCGATGGACGTATTCGAGCGTCGCTTCTGCCTGATCGTAGACACCGGGGCGGTAGACACGTTCGGAAGCCGAGACCCTGCCGTCGAGATCCGTCGCGTCCGCGAGGAAGTTGCGGACAAATCGGTCGTAGTCGTACTCGACGTCGAGCGAGATCCTTCGGCCCTTTCCGAGGGCCTGAATCACCTCGAATCCGAAGCCGGGGTAACTCTTTTCTGGATTCTGTAAGAAATACAAAAGCTCCGCGCCGAGCTCGAAGCGCAGGTCCTTCCCTCGAAGCCCATCGCCACGCAGGACCAAGACGGCGCCGGGATTGAGAATGAAGTCCTCAACCTCCTCCATGTCGTCGAAGCGACCGCTGGCCCTGTCCCCCGGTCGATTTCGCTCGAATCGGTCGACCGCCCGGTCAGACAGGCGAAACACGTTGCTGTCGTAGACCTCCCTTGCGCTGAACTCGAGGTCCCACTTCCAGCGGGACTTCTTCTTGGTCTTGGTTTTCTCGTCTTGTGCCGCAGCGAGAGGCGACAGCGCCAGCACGACGAAAAAAATGAAAGCACTGAGGGGACCGTAGACGCGAGAGGCGTCCCCGCCCGTTGGATTCTTAGGTCGGAACATCTTTGGTTCTCACTCGGCGACCGACTTCCCTCCCTGTAGAGACCCGCAGAGCGCGGGAGTCGAAGCCGTCGCGGCTTGATCGTCCCCAAATAAGCAAACGCCTTACCATCGTGGCATGAAAATGCGACGAGGGACGGCCAGGGCCTCCAGGACCCCCTCTCCCCCGATATATGTATACTCGGTTTAACAATCGTCGAGCTGAATCGGGTGAAAATCGTTCATCGGGAGGACCGAATCGAGTTCCGGGACCCATTCCAACTCGCCCAGATTTGGTCCAGAATTCGCCGCGCGGACCCTACCAGGAACTCGACCTTATCAGGAACTCGACCTTATCAGGAACTCGACCCCAACAGCCCCCAAAAGCGAGCTCGATC
>CAYZGY010000179.1:0-11584 GCA_964478085.1 uncultured Planctomycetia bacterium | reverse complement strand
ATGAAAGTGGTGGGTGCGTTTCTCATCATCGCCCCACGCCGTATGGAACGCGTCGACACTATCGAGGCGATGATCGAAAAGCGCGATCTGACGGTCAGTCGATGGTCGACGACGAAGACACGCGGCTCCGACGTGATCCTCGTCGACACGGTCGGCGACCTCGCGAAGCTCTGTGCCGCGGGCGACCTCGTCTTCGTTGGCGGCACGATCGCGGAGCTCGGCGGACACAACGTCATCGAGCCGGCGCACTTCGCGCGGCCGATCGTCATCGGTCCGCACTACAAGAATCAGAAGAGCATCGTCTCGACGTTTCTTGTGGACGATGCGCTCGTCGTCGTGCCCGATGCTGCTGGGTTCTTCGACGCTATACTCGAGCTCTACGAGAATCGTGCGCGTGCGACCGAGATGGGCGAGCGCGCGGCGGCCGTCGTCGGCAAGAACCAGGCCTCGGGTGACGCGACGCTCGCTGCGCTACGGCGCCTTCTCTTGTCCGACTGACGTTTTGAACGCGCGACGAAACTCGTTCCACTCCGACGGCGAGTTGTAGGAGCGACTCTCGATGATCGCTTGTTTCCAACCTTTGGGGATGAGCTTCATCCTCGGTCGAGACCAGGACGGAGAGTCCTTGTCGGAGTCGAGCGACGACGCGTTCCGATCTGCCGGCGCCTGGAAGAGGTCGTTCGGATCGTCTTCGAAATTCGCCTCGTGATACTCTACGATCCAGCGCCGGATACCTTCCTTTTGGAGCGAGCGGCCGGGAGACCTACGCAAGCGTGAGGTTTCCCAGCGCTCAGAGAGGTAGGTCAAGAGGAGGCTTACCTCTTCGTCGAACTGCTTCGTTTTCTCGATTCGAGAGAGGAGCATCCTGATCTTGAATCCGCGCATCGGTGTGCGTTTCTCGACGAGTGCGGGGAGAAGTGATTTCGTGGAGATGTCCTCTTCTTGCGCTGCGACGCTTCGCATCGCCTTCCGAAGGGCCTCCTCCGCGCGCGGCTCGTCACTCGCTGCAATCCAGCGAACGAGGACGTTTCGATTTTCTTCCTCGAGCTCGCGGACGCGTTCCTACTGCTTCGGGAGGATGAAGATCTCGAGCCGGTAAGCCCAGAGGAAATAGCCACCGCCGCCGAGCGCCACGAGGATGAGCGATGACGCGATCCAGATTCTCTTGCGCGTTGACCTCAGAGAGCCCACGTCCTAAAGATCACAAGTTAACAGATCCGGGGTGGGGTCGATGCCCGCAGCTCTCGGTCCCGGGGTCGCGGGCGGGGTCGCCTCGGCGAAGAGGAAGTGGAGCAGCCTCACGGCGTCCGAGATGTCGAGCGTGCCACTGTCGTCGACGTCACCTGCCGACTGGCACTCGACCTCGCCGCTGTCGCGGAAGAGATAATCGAGCACGCTGACGACGTCCGAAACGTCGATGTTTCCGTCGCCGTTCGAATCGCCGCGGAGAAAGATCGGGAGCGGTTCGAGGTCGAGCGTCAGCTCGTTGACCGAAGCGCGAAGCATGCTGATCGGCCCGGGCGACAGCTCGATGGCGCCGAGCCAGTTTCCCTTGCGCACGGACAGCTCGCGCCAGGGATCGTCGTCGAGGTTGACGAGGTCGAAGCGATCTTCGGGCGAGAGCGACCACGCGCCGATTCGTCCTGGGTAAGCGCGGACGAGCTGGAAGCGGAAAGGGCCTTCGTCGTCTTCGTCCCCGGGCTTTACCGCGACGCAGAAGACATTCTCGGCATCGCGGAAGAGCAGGAACTCGGGCTGCGTCGTCAGCAGCTTGGCCGAGTCGATCACGGTGCTCGTCGCGAACGGGAAGGACGGTCCGAAGCGACCCGTGTCGACGTAGCCGACCGACTCCGCGATCTCTTGGAGCTCCTGTGCGTCGTTGTTCCAGGCGAACGCGGTGAGCGTCTCGTCGTGGAGGATCACGAACTCTTCGCCGCCTTCGGGGATGAACTGGCCGTGATAGGCGTAGCCGACCTCCTCGTCGCCGAGCCAGCCGTCCCGCGCGAACGCGAGCCGAAGGCCGTCTTCGTGCTCGTCGAAGACGCCGACGCGACCGGCTCGTCGCACGAGCAGCTCTTCCGTCCCGTCGCCGTCCAGATCGATCGGCAGGAGGCAGTCGCTCGAGGAGATCACCCAGTTGCCCGCCGGATCGTTTTCTGCGAAGACGCGTCCGCCGACGTCGAGGCGTCGAGCCTCTATCGACTGCTCGCCGTCCCCTTCCTGGCGACCGTCCCCTTCCCGCCGAACAGCGACGATTTCCGTGAGAGAATCGCCGCCGCGGATGAGGAAAGTCTCACGTCCGTCGGCGAATCGTCGTCCGACACTCATGTGCGGAGTCGCGCCGCCCGTGAGCACCTTCGGTCCTTCGGTCAAGACCTCATGGCGCTCGATGCGGAGCGGGAGCGTCGGCTGAGCTCCGTTTTGGATGATCGGTGCGCTCCTCCTCGAAAGCACGTTTATCTCGTCGCGTCGTGCGACGACGAGCTCGTCCCCTCCGCCCGGGACGAGGTCGAGGACGAAGAGCGAGTCGTCGCGGTCGAACATCCACTGGTCGATCTCGAAGGAGCTCTCCCAGAGAACACGAAGGCGGTTGCGTTCGAATCCGACGAGCGCGGCCTCCGATCCTCGCCGGAAGAGAAACTCCTCGCTGCCGTCGCCGTCGACGTCGGCGGTCGTGATGCGATCACCGAGCTGGAGCGCCCACGAATCGATGTGGCCTTCGTAGCGCGACTGCGGCGAGAGCGGAAATCCAGAGCCGTTTTGAGCGATGAAGAGCGCGCACATTCGTTCGCGCAGGAGAAAGAGATCGGAGAGTCCGTCGCCGTTGACGTCGGCCGAGACGCGAATCAGCTCTGCGCCGTGCTCGCATCCGAGACCTCCACCGCGAAACGCGTGGAGGCCGATTCCGTCGAAACCATCACGGACGAACTTGCCCCAGTCATCGTGATCCTCGAAGGCTTCGTCCGAGAGCTCTTGGTCGGCGTTGAGATCCTGGGCGAACGTCAGCGTGCTGATGTGACCGTCGCCGTTGAAGTCGATCGCGTACGGTGGTTCGGATCCGGGAATGCGACGATAGCCGAGCACGTCGAGAACGTGATCCGAGCGGAGCATCGGCCCGAATCCGTTGTGCTCGAAGACGTGACGTTCGAAGACGTCGTGGTGGTCACCGTGTGAAAAGTCGATGATCACGCGCTCGTCATCGCCTTCGACAAGCTTGTCGACGCCCCAGAACTGAAAGCGCGGGTTCATGACGCTCGCGTAGTTCGGTTTACGCGTCACGTGGTTCCACAGCGGACGTTCGTTCGCGTCGTCGGGAAGCGTCGCTCCACCATGACCGAGCCCGAAGCCGTGCCCGAGCTCGTGGAGGATGCTCGCCGTGAGGTGGAAGAGTCGGCGCGATTCGGGCAGGAGCGTCACGGGTCTTCGAAAGACGACCGCCACTTGCACGCCCGTCGGCGAGAGACCGAGTCGGCGAGAGTCTTCGTCGGCGAAGTTCGACGCCAAGCCGGTGACCGCCGCACGGGACGCGTCCAGGTCGTGATGGCTTTCAGCGACGACGAGGTAGTAGAAGATGTTTCGCCGCGACGGCCGGAAGATATCGCGGTCGTAGTAGAGCTCGTAAAGCGAGCGCATCGAGCTCTCGCCTTGGCACAGGGGGCGCGTCGGCAGGTGCGGTTGGAACGGGAGGACCTTGCGTGGGTCGGGCGCGTTCGAGAAGAGATGAAAGTTCGGTGCGCCGCGCCGCTCTTCGTCGGCCCGCACTTCGTTCGGTACGCGAGAGAGAATGTCGGCGCCGAGATCGAAGTGGATGCGAATGCCCGTTCCGGAGCGCTCGAAGATGCGATGGATCTCGGACGCCGCGCGATAGAGCGCCACGACCTGCCCGATGTCGTCCTCCTCGGAACCGTCGCGCGAAGCCATCCAGTCGATCTCGACGAAGACGTCCTTACGCAGCGGATCGCTTCCGTACTCGGGCAGCGGTTCGAGGAATCCCCCGTGCGAGTATCCGTTCGCTTCCCAGCCGTCGGTGAGACCGTCACCGTCCGTGTCCGGGTCGGCTGGATCGGTTCCGTGCTCGAGCTCCTCGTCGTACGTCAATCCATCGCCGTCACGATCGTCGGGCGTGGGACGGATGGCGTTCCCTCCACGAACGTCATCGCCACGAACGTCATCGCCACGAATATCATCGCCACGAATATCTTCACCATCGTCCTGTGCGAGGATTCCGCTCGGCGTGACAAGCGCGATCGCCAAGGTCACGACGATCGCGAGCCCGCTCGAGAGAATCGCACGCAGCCGATAGCTTCTCGGTGTAGTGTTTTCGGGGAGAATCGGAGCCGTCGAGATCACGAGGCTTGATCCGCGCTGGAAAATCTTCATCAATTTTCGGAAACCCAAGGTGCGATTGTAACGGTGCCCGGTGACCCTAACAACATCCCTCGCATTGTGAATCAGGAATGGGCCCGATCGACGACCTGACCGAAGATACGAACGTGACACGAAGATTGATCCTCGCATCGAGCTCGCCCCGCCGTCGGGAGCTCATCGGACGCCTCGGCCTCGATGTCGAGATTCGCCCACCCCGGGGCGTTGACGAAAGTAGTGTCCATGCCGGAGCTTTCGAAACCGTGCTGCGCCTCGCTCGCCTCAAGGCCGAGACGGCGCTCGAGCAGATGACGGCCGAGGAGGGCGAGGAGGCCCTCCGGGACGCGTGGGTTATCGGCTGTGACACGGTCGTCGCGCTCGTGCGAGGGGAGCAGGAGCGCATCCTCGGAAAGCCGGCGGATGAAGCCGACGCACGCATGACACTCGGTGTGCTGTCGGGGATGACCCACCGTGTGCTCACGGGCCTCGCGTTCGCGCGACCCGGGCTGCCCACGCGGGAGGAGGTCGAGGTCAGCCACGTCACCTTCAAGACTTTGAGTGAGCAGACCATCGCGGAGTACGTCGCGAGCGAGGACCCGCTCGACAAGGCGGGCTCGTACGGCATCCAGTCGGGCGGTGCGGACCTCGTCGAGTCGATCCGTGGTTGCTACTACAACATCGTCGGGCTACCGGTCTCGATGCTCGCACGCGTGCTCGAGGTCGAATCCGCGATCACGTGTGACTGCGCGAGCCATCCGCTCCAGTGTGGAGGGGGCGCTTGTCGGATCATCGAAGGTCCGAGCGAAGAGGACGTCGCGATCGAGCTTCGCGACCCGTCCTAGTCGTCTATTCCGCTGCCAAGTTTTCGATGCCGAGATGCTCGCTTCGTTCGCGGCTGAGCTCGGGCGGCTTCCTCGGCACTTCGGGCTCGCGCGTGCGCGGCGAGTTGAGATACGTGTACGCGCCGAGGCTCGATTCGTAGAAGCGCAGGAACGTCGCTGATTCCTTCACCGTGATGCAGTCGCGACGCACGGCGAGCTCGACGTCCTTGCGTACCTGCTCGAGCAGCTCGTTCGGCGAATACTCGACGAAGCTGAGCACCTCACGCACCGTGTCGCCGCGTACGACCGTGTCGAGCTCGACGTCGCCGTTCTCGTCGAGCATGACATGCGCGATATTGGTGTCGCCGAAGAGATTGTGCATGTCGCCGAGGATCTCTTGGTAGGCGCCGACGAGGAACGCGCCGAGGCAGTAGCTCGAGCCGTCGTAAGGATGGAGCTCGAGGGTTCGTTTGACATCGCGAAGATCGATGAAGCGATCGATCTTGCCGTCGGAGTCGCAGGTGATGTCTGCGAGGACGGCACGACGCGTCGGTCGTTCGCGGTGGCGGTGGATCGGGACGATCGGGAAAAGCTGCTTGATCGCCCAGGAGTCCGGCAGCGAATGGAAGACCGAGAAGTTGCAGAAGTACGTGTCGGAGAGTTGCGCTTCGAGCCCTTCGAGCTCTTCGGGCACGAAGTCGAGCGTCTCGACGATGCGCAGAATCTTGTGCAGCGCGTGGTAGTAGAGCCGCTCGGCGAGACTGCGCTCATCGAGGCTCAGGTGGCCGAGCTTGAAGAGGTTGAGGACGTCGTCGTAGGCCTGGACGGCATCGTGGTAGCTCTCGAGGAGGTTCTTCTTCGAGACGTCGCGGCAGATCGAGTGGAGATCGAGGAGCGATGCCGGGAGCTGCTCAGGGAGCTTTTCGGGTAGCTGCGTCGGAGCGGCCCGCGTCGAGACGTCGAGCGTGTCGAACACGAGAACGCAGTGGTAGGCGACCGTGGCGCGACCGGACTCCGTGATGATCGTCGGGTGCTCGACGCTCGCTTCATCACAGACGGACTGCACGCGAGAGATCACGTCGCGAGCGTACTCCTGCAGCGTGTAGTTCATCGACGACTCGAAGTTCGTCTGCGAGCCATCGTAGTCGATGCCGAGTCCCCCACCGACGTCGAGGAACTGGAGGTTCGGGCAGAACTTCACGAGCTCGACGTAGACCCGTGCGACTTCGCCGATGGCGTCCTTGATGTTGTGGATGTTCGTCACCTGGCTTCCCAGGTGGAAGTGGAGCAGCTGGAAGCCGTCGAGAAGGTCGTCCTTGCGCAGGAGCTCGATGCAGTCGAGAAGCTCGGTGATGCTCAGCCCGAATTTCGAGCGGTCGCCGCCCGAGGATTTCCATCGACCCGCCCCGCGAGAGGACGGCTTGACGCGAATACCGAAGACGGGACGGACGCCGAGCTCTTCCGCGTGCTGCAGAATCAGCTTGAGCTCCGTGCGCTTCTCGACGACGGGGATGATGTTCTTTCCCATCTTCTGGGCGAACATCACCATGCGGATGTAGTCGTCGTCCTTGAAGCCGTTGCAGATGATCAGCGTGCGGCTTCGATGCGTCAGCGCGAACGCCGCGACGAGCTCCGGCTTCGATCCGCACTCGAGGCCGAAGTCGAAAGGTCGGCCGGCTTTGAGGTACTCCTCGACGACGTGGCGTTGTTGGTTGACCTTGATCGGGTAGACCGCGCGGTACGTGCCGCGGTAGTCGAACTCCTCGATCGCGCTGACGAACGCGGAGTTCATCTCGCCAACGCGATGCTTGAGGATGTCGTCGAAGCGAATCAGGAGTGGCGTCTCGATGCCTCGGTCACGAAGACCGTCGACGAGCTCCTTCAGGTCGATCGACGCATCGGGATCCTTCCGCGGGTGAACCGCGATGTTCCCCTGACGATTGATCGCGAAGTAACCCTTACCCCAGTTGGGCAAGTTGTAGAGCTCGGAAGCTTGCGCGAGGCTCCATCCGTCGTTCCCGGAGATCGACATGGAAAAAAGGTCCCGTTTCGGCGATGACCCTCGCCGGTCCAAAATAGCCTGAGAAGCCCGGAGACGGCGTTTATCGGCCCTTTCGCGCCTTGTCGAGATGGCTCGAGTTCCCGAAAGGGTCGGAAGATTCTCTGCGGTCGAGGTGAACGATTCAAGCGCTAATCCCCGTGCACATTGAGGTTTGGTCGACGGTTCGGAGCGGGCAGCGAAGAATCCGCCGGAATCCGTTCGAATCGATCCCCATCGGGGGCGTCCTATCTTCCGGGCGAGTGAGTGCCTGACAACCTCGCGGTTCTCGCGAGGGTCTGATTTCCGATATCTACGATCTCGTGACCAATCTCCGTGAGGAGCCAGCGCGCTTCTTCCCTGCGGGTTATTATTCGTGGGGGACGAGGCCCACCGGGGGCGGTTGGCATTTATCGAATCACCGGTGACATCCGGACGCGGTGAACGATGGCGTTCAGCGCTGATGTCGCGTGATTGTCTTCGTCTACGAGAGAAGCGATGTCTACGAGCGGCAACAACCAAACCGAGGGAATCTCTCTGCAGAGCTTGATGCTGCAGATGATGCTCCTCTGTGCCGTTTTCTACCTCTGGTCATCGCCGGTCCTGCATCCGATCAAGCTCATGGTCGTCCTCTTCCATGAGATGTCGCACGGGTTGATGGCGCTCCTGACGGGTGGTGATGTGATCTCCATCGTGATCACCTCGGACGAGGGCGGCGCGTGCGAGACCGAAGGCGGTATCGAAGCCGCGATCGTCAGCGCCGGCTACCTCGGAAGCATGTTCGTCGGCGGCATGGTGCTCTACCTCTCGCGCTCGAAGCAGGCCGTGCCGGTCGCGTTCGGCATGCTCACGCTTCTGATGGTCGCGGCCGTCGCGACGGTTCTGCGGGACGATTACTCCCGCACGTTCGCTTCGTGTCTCGCCGGCGGTTTCATCTTCCTCGGCTTCATCACTCCACCGGCCTTCGGTGCGTTCTTCCTGAGGGCGATCGGTACGTTCACGTGCGTCTACTCGCTCTTCGACATCTACTGGGACGTCCTCGCCGACCACGGTGAAGAGGTGATGATGATGAACGACGCGACGGCGTTCTCTCAGATCACAGGCGCCGACCCCCACCTCGTCGGCATGATGTGGATGCTCGCGAGCGTCGTCTTCTTCGTCGTCGTGATGAAGGGCGCGTTGACGTCGCTCGAAGGCGGCGGAGAGAGCAGCTCGTCGGCGAAGGCGGCTCCGGCGGCAGCCTGACATCCGCCGGTGCGGCGAACGCGTGTCGTCAGCGGGGAGTTTCCTCTTCGCGACGAGGAGCCGGCGCCTCGGCGATCCACTCGCCGTCCTCGTCCTGCTCGAGCGGCGACCAGCCTTTCTGGTCACAGACCCGCGCGAAGCTCTCGGGGAGATCCGCTTCGAGCGTGAGCTCGTGGCCGACGACGTCGCCCGGGATTCCGAGCTTCCAAGCGTGAAGCAGGAGATGCTCGACGCCGAACTTCTCGAGGAACTGCTTCGCGGGCTTCGGGCGTCCGTAGCGCAAGTCGCCGCAGAGCGGACGGCCATTCTCGGCGAAGACCGAGCGAATCTGATGGGTCTTGCCGCCTTCGGGGACGACCTCGACGAGGCTCATGCGCTCGTCCGATCGCAGTCGGCGGAAGCTGACCTCGGCTTTCTCGGTCTTGTACTGCCCGCGGATGCGCGTGCGCACTCGTCCTTTCAGCGTGCCCTTCTCATCGACGGGGCCCGCGACGAGCGCGAGGTAGCGTTTGTCCATCGAGCGATCGGAGAACGCTTCTTTGGCTGATCGCGCCGCCGACTTCTTGAGCGCGAGCACGAGCACGCCCGTCGCCTCGAGATCGAGACGGTGCACGGGATGGATCGACTTTCCCGAGCCCAGATCGAAGACGCCCGGGTTGAGCGAGATCCACTGCTCGACGAGCTCCGCGATGCCGAGATCGTGCCCCGTTCCTCGGTGGACGGGTACGCCGGCCGGCTTGTCGATGACGAGGAGGCCGTGTCCGTGGTAGAGGACACGCTCGGCATCGAAGACGTCTTGGGTGTTGTGGTCTTCAGGCGCCAAATTGAATCCCGCCGTTCACGTGAATGACATCGCCCGTGATGTAGTCCGCGTTCGGCGATGCGAGAAACGCGACCGCCCCCGCGACATCTTCGTTCGTGCCCGGTTTCCCCATCGGGACGAACGAGATCAGCTTGTCGAACATCTCCTTGGGCGTGTGCGTCTGGTGAAAACCGTTGTCGATGACACCAGGAGCGACGCTGTTGATCTGGATGTTCTGTCCGGCGAACTCCTTCGTCAGCGTGCGGGCGAGGTTGGTCACGGCCGCCTTCGCCGGTCCGTAGTGCGGCGTCGTCGGCGCACCGCCATTGTGTCCCGCGACCGACGAGATGTTGATCACCTTGCCGCCGCCGTTCTTGACCATGGTCGGAATGACCGCCTGGGACATCAGCGCGACCGAAGTGAAGTTGAGCCGGAAGACCTCGTCGATGAGATCGGCTGTCAGCTCGTCGAGAAGCGCGCGACGAACGATGCCTCCGGCGTTGTTGACGAGGATGTCGATTCTGCCTTCACCGAACTCGAGCCCCTTCTGAACGAGCCGATCGATGTCGATCTTGTCCGTCACATCCGCTTGAACCGCGATGGCGTGTCGACCGAGCGCGATGATCTCGGCGACGGTCGTCTGGGCCGCGTCGGCGCTCTCTCGATAGTTGACGATGACGTCGGCACCGTTGCGCGCGAGCTCGAGTGCGCACGCCCGTCCGATGTCTCGCCCTCCACCGGTGACGAGCGCGATTTTTCCGTCGATTCGAAAGCCCATGGTCTTACCTCTGCTGGTCCTCTGGGAGCGGCTGTCGTGCGACAGTAAAGCACACTCGTGCGATTCATCAACGAGATGATGGTTCGTCGCGATTCTGCTATGATCCCGATCCGTTCCCATGACTGACACGAGCAAGAACCCCTGCTCCCGTTATCCCCGCATCGGCTCGCACCGCAGCTTCGAGTCGTTTCGAGAGCACCTCGCGTCGATCGATCCCGACGTGCCCGCCGACAAGGGGATCCTCGAGGCGCCCGAGTCGCCGCTGGCGGCTCCGCTCGACGTGCCTCTCGCCGGCGGCGAGAATTTCCGCATCGGGAACCGTTGGGTCGTTCATCCGATGGAGGGTTGGGACGGTACGGACGACGGGAATCCATCCGAGCATACGCTTCGGCGTTGGCACAACTTCGGCATCTCGGGCGCCAAGCTGATCTGGGGTGGCGAGGCCGTGACGGTCGATCCGATGGGTCGGGCGAATCCGAACCAGCTCTACATGGCCGAGCACACTCTCGGTGGTCTCGATCGACTTCGCAGGACGCTCCTCGATGCGCATAGCGAGCGCTTCGGTGCAGGAACGACCGATGACTTGCTCCTCGGCCTTCAGCTGACGCACTCGGGTCGTTTCTCACAGCCGCGCGTCAAGGGTCGAGCGGAGCCGCGCGTCGCGTTTCGTCATCCCGTGCTCGATGCGCGCGTCGGTGTCGTCGACGATTCGGCCGTGCTGACGGACGGCGAGGTCGACGGGCTGATCGAAGCCTTCGTCGATGCCGCGAAGAAGGCCGCGTCGATCGGATATCAGTTCGTCGACATCAAGCACTGTCACGGTTACCTGCTCCACGAGTTCCTCGGCGCGCACACACGAGAGGGTCGCTACGGCGGCTCCTTCGAGAATCGCACACGCATCTTGCGAGAGGTCGTCGCCGGGATTCGTCGTGACGCTCCCGATTTGACGATCGGCGTGCGCGTCAGCATCTTCGATGTCATTCCGTATCGGAAGAACCCGGACGACGCGGCGAGTCGCGGCATCCCGGCAGAGTACCCGGGTGGCGAGCCGTACCGTTGGGGCTTCTCGATCGACCCGGACGATCCGACGCGTCCCGATCTCGGCGAAGGCCGTGCCTTCCTCGAGCTCTTGCGCGATCTCGACATCTCGCTCGTCAACGTCTCGGGTGGCAGTCCGTACTACAATCCGCACGTGCAGCGCCCGGCGCTCTATCCGCCCTCGGACGGTTACCAGCCGCCCGAAGATCCGCTGCTCGGTGTCGTCCGGCACCTTCGCATCGTGCGGGACCTCAAGCACGAGTTTCCCGATCTCGTCCTGATCGGCTCGGCTCTCTCGTACCTCCAGGATTACCTGCCGCACGTCGCGCAAGGACTCGTGCGGGAAGGCTGGATGGACATGGTCGGCTACGGGCGCATGGTGCTGAGCTACTGGGATCTGCCCGCCGACACGCTCGAGAACGGTGAGCTGACGAAGAAGCGCATCTGCCGAACTTTCAGCGATTGCACGACCGGGCCGCGCAACGGGATCCTCAGCG
>CAYZGY010000178.1:0-11611 GCA_964478085.1 uncultured Planctomycetia bacterium | reverse complement strand
CACCTTGTGTGTGCGTCATCTGTCGGGAGCCCATGCCGATGAGCCCGCGAGCGGGGACAAGGAAGTCGAGAAGCATACGCTCGCGTTGCGGCTCGTACTTCTCCATCTCGCCGCGCCGCGCGCCGATGACCTCGATGACCTTTCCAGCGCTCTCCTCGGTCGTCTGTACGATGAGGCGCTCGATCGGCTCTTTACGCTTGCCGTTCTCCTGGATGAAGATCGGCCGCGGCTTTCCGACCTGAAATTCGTATCCTTCGCGACGCATGCTTTCGATCAAGATGCCGAGGTGCAGCGGGCCGCGGCCCGAGACCTCGAACTGTCCACCCTCCTCCGTATCCTCGACGGTGAGCGCGACGTTTGACTCGAGCTCCTTGTAGAGTCGCGCGCGCAGCTGACGCGAAGTGACGTATTTCCCGTCGCGACCCGCGAACGGGCTGTCGTTGATGCGGAAGATCATCGAGATCGTCGGTCGATCGACCTCGATGTGGGGGAGCGGCGCCGGGTCTTCGGGGTCCGTCAGCGTGTTGCCGATCTCGACGTCCGCGAGGCCCGTGACTGCGCAAATGTCCCCCGATTCGACCTGGTCGACCGAGACGCGACCGAGCTTGTCGAACGTGTAGAGCTCCTTGACGGTCTCCAGTCGGTCGCCGTCCTGCGTGGTGACGAGCACCTTGTCACCCTGGCGGAGCGATCCTTGCGTGATGCGCCCGATGCCGATTCGCCCGACATAGTCGCTGTAATCGAGAGTCGTGATCTGGAGCTGGAGCGCCTTTTCGGGGAAGGCCGAAGGTCCCGGGATCGCCTCGAGGATCGAGTCGAGGACCGCGAGGACGTTGTCCGACTCCTCCTCGAGCGTGCGCTTCGCGTAACCGTCCCGCGCCGACGCGAAGAGGACGGGGAAGTCGAGGACGTCCTGGCCGCCGAAATCCACGACCGTGTCGAGGTCGAGCTCCGTGATGAGCTCGAGGAAGAGCTCGCCGACCTCATCGACGACGTCGGGGAGGCGCGCGTCTTGGCGATCGATCTTGTTGATGACCACGAGGGGGCGCAGGCGATGCTCGAAGGCCTTCTTGAGCACGAACCGCGTCTGCGGCATCGGTCCTTCGGCCGCGTCGACCAGAAGCAGCACGCCGTCCGCCATCTGGAGCACTCGTTCGACCTCGCCGCCGAAGTCGGCGTGACCCGGCGTGTCGATCAGATTGATCTTGACGCCCTGGTAGGGCATCGAGATGTTCTTCGCGAGGATCGTGATGCCACGTTCGCGCTCGAGATCGTTCGAGTCGAGGATGCAGTCGTTGTGCTCCTGATGCTTCGGCAGCGCGCCGGTCGCTTCGAGGAGCTTGTCGACGAGGGTCGTCTTGCCGTGGTCGACGTGCGCGATGACGGCGACGTTTCGAATGTGCTGGACCACGGGAGTCGGTGTCTCGAGAGCGTTGGTCATGGGATCCGCGGAATAAGAGACGGATGACGGGGTCTGTTGGCCCCGAAGAGAAACGCGGTATTATATCGGCGAATCCCCCGGGCACAACTTGACGTTCCTGCACGAAAAAGAGTCCGTTTTCGTGTCGTAAAGGTCGGGAGAACGGGTACTTGAGCCTCCGGCGAGGAGAGGTTTTCCCAAGAACAACGGAGCGCGACGCGACAAGTGGACAAGACCGAGATCGTTCGCACCTTGAATCTGATGGCCGACTTGATGGAGCTCGAGTCGGAAAACCCTTTCCGACCGCGCTCCTTTCGCAGCGGCGCGCGCGCCCTCGAGGCCTCGTCCGAAGACCTCGGCACGCTCATCGCGGCCGATAATCTCGAGTCGATCAAGGGCGTCGGCAAGTCCCTCGCGACGGAAGTCCGCGATCTCTTCGCGAAGGGGACGAGCGAGAAGCTCGCCGAGCTGCTCGACGCCGTGCCGGACGGCGTGCGCGACATGCTTCGCGTACCTGGCCTCGGTCCGAAGAAGATTCGAGTGCTCTGGAAGGACCTCGAGCTCGAGAGTCTCGATGCGCTCGCGAAAGCCTGCGAGGGGGGAGAGGTCGCGGCGCTCAAAGGCTTCGGTGCCAAGTCGGAGCAGAAGATTCTCGACGGCATCGAGTATATCAAGTCGGTGTCGGGGAGCTTCCTGACCTACGAGGCCGAGCTCGCCGGGGCGCCGCTCCTCGAGCACCTGCGTGCGTGTCCGGCGATCCAGCGTGTCGAGGTCGCGGGAAGCTATCGCCGTGCCAAGGAGGTGCTCAAGGATCTCGACTTCGTCTCGAGCACGGAGCACCCCGAGGAGGTCGCCGAGCACTTCTGCAACTTTCCAGGCGTCGTCGACGTGATCGCACGCGGCAGCACGAAGACGAGCGTGCGACTCGAGAACGGCATGGCCGTCGACCTGCGCATGGTCGGCGACAGCGAGTACGCGTTCGCGCTCTGCCACTTCACCGGGTCGAAGGAGCACAACACGGCGATGCGTGCTCGCGCGAAGGAGCGAGGGCTCAAGCTCAACGAGTACGGGCTCTGGCGCGACGAGGATCGTATCGACTGCAGCACGGAGGAGGAGATTCACCGAGCGCTCGAGCTCGATTTCATCGTTCCCGAGCTGCGCGAGAACCTCGGCGAGATCGAGATGGCCGCATCGTCGGCTCTGCCGAAGCTCGTCGAGGCAGATGAGCTTCGCGGGGTCGTGCATCTCCACACGAACTACTCGGACGGCAAGGCGACGCTCGAGGAGATGGCCGAGGAGGCGCAGGCGCGCGGCCTCGAGTACATGGGCGTGACCGATCACAGCCAGACCGCGGCCTACGCGGGCGGTCTCAAGCCCGACGACGTCAAGCGGCAGCACGAAGAGATCGATCGGCTCAATGAGAAGCTCGACGGGTTCAAGATCTTCAAGGGAATCGAGAGCGACATTCTCCAGGACGGTTCGCTCGACTACGAGGAGGACATCCTCGAGCTCTTCGACTTCATCATCGCGTCGCTCCACGCGAGTCTGACGATGCCTGCTGAAGAGATCACCGCGCGCGTCGTCCGTGCTCTCGAGAACCCGCACACGACGATGCTCGGTCACGCGACGGGGCGTTTGCTCTTGAGGCGCGAAGGCGCGGCTCTCGAGATGGATCGCATCCTTGCGGTCGCGGCGGAGCAGGGCGTCGTTGTGGAGATCAACGCGAATCCGCGTCGTCTCGACATGGACTGGCGCTTCGGACCGCGCGCCCGCGAGCTTTCCCTCCGTACGAGTATCAATCCGGACGCGCACTCGCCGGCGGGAATCGACGACACGCGCTACGGCGTCGGCATCGCGCGCAAGGCGGGGTTCGAGGCTGCACGCGTCGTCAACACGTACAGCGCCGAGGAGTTCGGCGAATTCATCTCGCGCCGGACGAAGGCCTGAAAGAAAAGAGGGAGCATGAAGTACGCGGAAGCCGGCGGATTGAGCAACTGGGGGCGCTGGGGCGACGACGATCAGCTCGGTTGCCTCAACCTCGTGACGCCCGAGGTCGTGCGGCACGCCGCGACACTCGCGAAGACGGGCAAGGCCTACTCGCTCGGCATGCCGCTCGAGGCCGACGGGCCCCAGTGGCCCTTGCGGCACAAGACCTGGCGCGTGACGACGTACAAGAACGACGTCGAGTCGAAGGGCAAGGCCGACGACGTGATCACGATGCACTCGCACTCGGGCACGCACATGGACGCCCTGAGCCACGTCTGGTACGACGGAAAGTTCTACAACGGCTTCGACGTCGACGAGCACCTCGATTCGCGTGGTGCGACGCGCAACTCGATCGATCAGCTGCCTTCGATCGTCACGCGAGCGGTCGTCCTCGACATCGCCGGACTGCGTGGCGTCGAGCACCTCGGCCTCTGCGATACGATCGACGCGGACGAGCTCGACCGCTGCGTCGCGGATCACGATGTCGAGATCCGCTCGGGGGACCTGCTTCTCGTGAGGACCGGTTGGCTACGCGTCTTCGCGAAGGATCGAGAGCGATTCAACTCGGGGGAGCCCGGCCTCGACATGAGCACGCTTCGTTGGCTCCACGAGAGAGAGGTCATCGGTGTCGGCGCGGACAATCACGGAGTCGAGGTCATGACGAGCATCCCTCCGGGCGACATTCCGTTTCATCGCGTCGCCATCCGGGATCTCGGCATGTACCTCCTCGAGAATCTGCAGCTCGACGAGCTCTGTGCCGACGGCGTGCGTGAGTGTCTCTTCGTCACCTCGCCGCTTCGGCTGACGAGCGGTGTCGGTTCTCCGATCAATCCGATCGCTGTCGTCTGATCGGGAGCCGCTGTCGCCATGAGCGTGATCGCGATCGATCTCGGGACTTCGTTTCTCAAGGGGGCCGTCGTCGATCTCGACGCCTGCGAGCTCCGGCACGTCACGCGGGAGGAGTTCCCGAAGCCGCGCGCCGGGCTTCCGTCACTCCAGAGCGAGTACGACGCGGACGAGGTGGTCGAGGTCGTCTCGGCATTGATCTCGAAGTTGATCGGCGCAGAACCGAAGCCCGAGGCGCTCGTCCTGTGCACGCAGATGCACGGCCTCGTCTTGACGACGAGCGCGGGCGAGCCTCGTTCGCCGTTCTACGCGTGGCGCGATCAGCGTGTGCTCTCTCCGCATCCCGCGGGAAGCGGCAGCTACCTCGACGAGCTCGCGCAGCGACTCGACGGGATCGATCTCGCACGCCTCGGGACGAACCTGCGGCCCGGCTATCCGCTCTCGTTCCTCTTTTGGCTCGCTGAGCGCGGGGAGCTCGGAGGCCATCGTGAGGGGACCGTTCCGGCGAGCTTGCCGGCCTTTGTCCTCTCGCGTCTGTCGGGCACGGAGCCGATCCTTCACGACACGTGCGCTGCGGCGCATGCCCTCTACGATCTGTCCGAGAAGGATTGGTACGGCGATCTCATCGACTCGCTCGACTTCGGCGGGCTCCGTTGGCCTCGTGTGACGTCGCAGATCGAGAAAGTCGCCGACATCGAGATCGACGGCGTGACGCTGCCCGCAATCGTCGGTGTCGGCGACCACCAATGCGCGCTCGCCGGCTCGCTGCTGACGCGCGACGACGTCTCGGTCAACGTCTCGACCGGCTCGCAAGTCAGCACATTGACGGACGGCCTCGAGCTCGGTGAGTGCCTCACGCGGCCCTTCTTCGACGGCGATCTCCTCAACACGCAAGTGCACATTCCGTCGGGGCGCGCGCTCGATCTCCTGATGTCGCTCTTCACCGAGGTTCCGCGGTCGAGGGGGCGTGGGACTACGTCGCGCGTGCCGTGAGCGAGCGATCGAGCGACACCGTCGATCCGCGCGTCGATCTCTCCTTCTTTCAATGTGTTACGGGCGACCGTGGCGAGCTCGCCGATCTGCACGAGTCGAATCTCGACGTCGGCTCGATCTTCCGCGGCGCCTTTCGAGGCATGGCCGCGAACTACCGACGCTACGCGCAAACCCTGACCGCGAATCCGAGCTGGAAGCGCATCGTCTTCTCGGGCGGCATCGCCCAACGCTTCGGGGGGCTGCGAGAGCTCGTCGAGGCGGAGTTCGGGCTGCCATCACGAGTCTCGCCTTCGAGCGAGGACACGCTCGTCGGCCTGCTCGTCATCGGACGCGTCGCGACGAGGCGCAGCGCGAGTGTGGCGGAGGCGATGGAATTCGTGCGAGGGCGACCGGTCGGGCTGGTCGGCTAATCGCAACCCGTCCCGTAGCACCCTGCGGCCTGCGGCCTGCGCTCTCGGCGCACTTTGACCGTCCTGCGCAACCGAGGCCCAGATCTGCGGGTCGACGAAGAGGTACTGGAGGATGCTGATCGCGTCGTCGATGCGGAGGAAGCCGTCGCGCGTGACGTCGGACGCGGGGTCGCAGATCTCGATGTCGCAGATCTCGATGTCGCAGATCTCGATGTCGCAGATCTCGATGTCGCCGCGGAAGAGGTAGCCAAGGATCGAGATCGCGTCACCGATGCCGACCGAGCCGCTCTCGTTCGTGTCGCCGTAGACGAACTCGATCTCCTCGCGCGAGGGGCCATCCTTGCGAATCGTCGTCGTCGAGTTGAGCGCGACGAAGTGCACCGGCCCGGCGTCGTAGGAGTCGTCGAGCTCGTCTGCGAGCGGCGAGTTCGTCGGCAGGTGAAAGACGCTCTTGTAGTCTTCGAGATTCCAGCCCGCGTCGTGATTTCCCGGCGAGGGGAACCATGGAACTCGTGCGAGGTGCTCTCGGTATACCTCGAAGAAGTTGCGCTGGTAGATCTCGATCGCGCCGAGCGGGTAGACGACGTCGCCCGTGTGCACGACGAGGTCCGATTCGACCGAGAGGAGCAGGTCACGGACGCGATCTTGAGCCACCTCGACTCCGTCCTCGTCGGGCCGGTAGCCCGAGTCGCCGAGCGCGCTGACGCGGATGACTCCGCCGCCATCGGGAGAGGTGCCGTCGGGAAAGGTGCGGAACGATCCTCGGAGCTGTCGTGGCCGGCCGCGTGCATGTCTCCGGCCCGGATCTCGAGAATGACGGGACGTCCGCGACGCGCTCCGACTTGAGTCGCCGTCTCGATGGTCGTCGATAGGTGAACGTGATGTCGACTACGTTTCTCGATTCCCTCTGCGAGGATCGAGTCGACGAAGCGCTCGGGCGTGCCGTGGTAGAGCGTTTCAGGCGGAGTTGACGCCTCGTAGCCGAGCTCGACGTCGATCGAGTGCCCCTGATTCGCGCGCATACGAGTGCCGTCCTCGCTGAACGAGAACCGCTTCTTGTCGTTCGTCTCGACAATCTCCTCGAGACGCTCCCGCGAGATCTCTCGACCTGCGCGAGCACAGCCGGCGAGGAGCTCGTCGACGGCGATCCAGCCAGCGTCGTCGAGCTCGATGCCGGCCTTCTCGAGCTCGTGCCGGAGCACGAGGCTGAGGAATTCGCTTGGTCGGACCAGCGGGTCCTTGGATCGTTTGGGTTTCATTCTTGCCTTCTTCGTTGGATGACGAAACGATCGAGCGGAAACACGTTTTCGCGATTTCTGAGGAATCGGAGCGAAAGGCCGATGCTGAGGAGCTCGAACCTGTTTTTGACCGTCGGAGCGACGATCTGGCTCGGCCTCTGCAGTCCTGCGCGAGCCGCGGATCCGGTGGCGATCGGGGCTCGAGTCACCGAGCTCTCCTTTCACGACCAGCGCTACGAGCGGCGGACGCTCGCGGATCTCGAGTCTGCGGACGTCGTCGTGCTCGTATTCCTCGACGCGTCCTGTGCCGCCGTCGGCGACGCGCTTCCGCGTCTCGAGGTGCTCTCGCGCGAGTTTCGAGAGCGCGGCGCGGTCATAGTCGGAGTGAACTCCAACGTGCGCGAAGACGTCGTCGACGTCGGCACGCATGCGTCGGAGAACGAGCTTTCGTTCCCCGTCGTCAAAGACTTCGACCAATCGGCGAAGACGAGGCTCGGCGTATCGCGAACCCCTGTGGCCGTCGTTCTCGATCGCGACCGGACCTTGCGCTACCGAGGCGCGATCTCCGAGGCCGCGGGGAACGGTGAGGGAGAGGCGTCGGAACCGCTCCGGGATGCGATTCGTTCGGTCGTCGAGGGAAAGCCCGTCGCGCAGACGTCCTCGCCGTCCGCCGGCTGCCTGATCCGTCGCCCGCGCCGAACTCGTGGACGTGGCATCGAGTACCACAAGCACGTCGCGCCGATTCTCGCGAAGCACTGCTCATCTTGTCACTCCTCGAGCGGACCGGCGCCCTTCTCCCTCGGGAGCTACGAGGAGGTACGAGCGCGGGCGGAGGACATCGCCTCCGTCGTCGCGACGGGGCGCATGCCGCCGGTTTCGCACGACGGGCGCTTGCGGGTGCTCTCGGGGCGCGCGCGCCTCTCGCGCAAGGAGAAAGAGCTCCTGCGAGGTTGGGCAGCCGGAGGGGCGGTCGAAGGCGCGAAGGGCGCGAGCGAAGATTCTGCACGAGACGGATCCCAGCCGACCCGCGAGGTTCGAGCGCTTCCGCACCGTGTCGCTGTCGACACGTGGATCTCCACGATCGAGATTCTACCGTCGCGCAGCGAGGCGGTTCGCGCGGACGCGCTCGTCTTGCGGACGGCGGGCTCTCCTGGACGCCTCGCGTTCGTCGCGCCGCTTCCGCTCGGGATGGACGACTATTCCTTCGGCGACGGTGCGGGGCTCTTTCTTCCGGCGGGCTCGAAGCTCGATGTCGCGTCGAGTGCGGCGGGACGGCGGATCGCGTGGACGGAACTTTCCGATGCTCCGGCGCGTCGCGCGACTTGGCCTCGGCTGACGTTTCGCGAAAGTCGGCCCGGCGCGTCGATCGTCTCGTCGGTCACTTCCTCGGATCCGTTCGCTCTGTCGGTGATCTATCCGCGCCTCGCGAGCTCCGCGCGCGACCTCGTCGTCGTCGCCGAAGCCCCGGGAAAGCCTCGGCGCGTGCTGCTGCGAGTCGGAGCCTACGATCCGCGTTGGGCGGAGGCCTACTCGGCTTCCGAGCCGATCGAGTTTCCGTCCAAAACCCGAATCACGGCCCGCATCCGGCTTCTGCCAGGCGTTTTCCGGCCTCGATCGGTCGAGAAATCGGCTCTCGGGAGCGTGGTTTTGGGCTTCCGGTCTCCGAAATAGTCCCTTGAACCGCCGAAATCGAAGGGCCTATAATCGTGAGTTCTAGATCTGAAGGAAGCCAGGAAACGAGGATTCGAGACAACTCGAGGAGAGAGAAGACGCGGATTCGGCGCGGGAGCTTCAGTCGTCGTCTCCGTGACCAGGTTCCTGGTTTCTTTCAGATTTGGACGAGACAGACGAACAGGCCCGCCCCGGCGTGAATCCGAGGCGGGCCTGTTTCGTTCGATGACCGTCGTGTCAGAACCGGTCCGTTCTTCGCGGGTCAGTCACACGCCGAGTAGCTCTCGCAGCCGAGACCGTCGTCCGGCGTGCCGTCCTCGCCACACTCGTGCGGGCCGGGCGCGACGGGCTCCGCCCCTCCCGTGAAGAGGAAGTTGAGACCGAAGATCGCGTCGGTCAGCTGGACGAGGCTGTTGTCGTCGATGTCCGCCGCGTCGAGACACTCGGGCTCCGCGTTTCCGAGGAAGAGGAAGCCGAGGATGTTGATCGCGTCAGTCAGCTGGAGCATGCCGTTCTGATCGGCGTCGCCGCGACGGAAGATCGGCCCCGTGTCGATGTCGGCGGGGACGTCGAACTCGAGCGTGCACGACGCGTCGTCGGCCGCGTCTGTGCAGACCGCGTCGTCGTCGGCCGTGACCTCGACCGAGTACGAGCCTTCCGCGAGCGTCGTGCTGAAGACACCCGTGTCGCTCGTTCCCGTCAGGGTCGAGCCATCCGAGAGCGTGAGCACGAACTCGTACGAGATCGCATCGCCCGAGTCATCCGTCGCGTCCGCGATGATGTCGACCGGGTATCGACTGAGGAAGTTCGGTTCGCCGATATCGACCGAGACACCATTGCAGTGTGTGTCACCCTCGTCGGGGCAGCTGAGGCCCTCGCCCGAGAGGAGCTTCGCGTCGGCGAAGTTGCCGTGGTCGCAGCCGTCCGCACCGTTCGAGCCGACCGCGAAGGTCACGTACGTCGCGGCGACCGGAATCGGCGTCTCGATGTGCTCGCCCTGATTCGCGAGAGCGTTGAAGCTCAGGGACGTGATCACTTCATCGTCGTTCGAGAAGATCAGGTAGTGGTTGACGTTTCCGCCGCACGCGTCCATGCCCCAGAAGAGCGAGATCGTTCCCGCGGCGTCTGCCCCGTGCGTGTCGCGGATGGCCTCGAGATCGAACGTCATTCCGCAGGCCGCGTGGACGCCGATGCCGTTGTCCCACTGCTGACCGCCGACGAGCATGCTGCCGTTGACGGCGCCCGAGTCGTCGTCCTTGAGAATCATGTTCCAGCTCGAGCCGAACGCGTCCTCGCTCGGGAACTCGAATTCGACGCCTGACTGCGTGATGCCGACGGGGACGGGCTTGCCGCCCGCGACGGGATTGATGCGTCCGCCACCCTCGTCGAACTGGGCCTCTCCGATGATGAACACCGAGTCGATGAAGTCCGAATCGACGACGGGGGACGGGTTGACGCCGTCACCCTCGGGGTCGGTCTCGTAGATGTGACCGTTGACCTCGAAGTCGACGAATGCACCGTTGCGAGGATCGATCCCGAGCCACTGTGGATCCGCCGTACCCGTGCCATCGCCCTGACCGACCATGTCCGAGAGGACGAGGATCTTTCCGACCTGTACCGGAACCGCGACCTCCGTGCCGCCGACCGTCACGCGGACCGTCGTGAGGCCGACGCTCTCGCCGATGACGTTGCCGAGGTCGTCGACCTCCGCGATGCCCGGGTCGTCCGACGAGAACGAGACGTCTTCGGGCGCGAGGGCCTGCGAAAGACCCGCGAGATCGCCCCCGAGGACGGCCGAGATGCTCAGAGTCACCGTTTCGGCAACGTTGAGGAGGAGGCTCGCCGGCTGGACGTCGACGCCCTCGATTTCCGTTTCGACCGGCTCCGCCGTGATGCGCGCTCGACCGAACGCGCCGTGATCGCTGCCGATTCCGTTGTTGGCGTCGCCGACCGCGAGGGTCAGGAAGAGCGCCTCGGGCGGGATCTCCATCTGCTGGAACTGACCGGTGTTCGCAGCGTTGAGGAACTTCTGGTCGGCGATGATTCCCTCTTCGTCGGAGAGGATCATGTAGGTGTTGACGAGACCGGCGTTGTTTTGCGCGTCGTCGTTCTCGCCCGCGACGGCCGAGACGTACGCGACGCGTTCGGCACCGTGCTCGTCGCGGATCGCCTGGAGGTCGAAGGTGATTCCCTGCGAAGCGTGGATACCGAGACCTTCGGTAAAGACGATGCGCGACCCGTCGGGTGCGGCACCGAAGTCGAGGTAATCGGGACCGCCGGCCTCGCGTCCGTTGAGGATCGCCTCCCAGCCGATGTCCTCGTCGCCTGCCTCGAAGTCGTAGGCGACCTGCTCGGTGTTGATCGCCTGACCGATGGCGCCTTCGATCACGAAGACCGAATTGACCATCGGATTGTCGGCCGAGCCATCCGAGCCGTCGACGGGCATCGGGTTGATAAAGTTGCTCTCGGGAACGTTCGCGTTGAGGCGCGCGTGGACGTACGTCCCGAGGTCGGGGTTGATGCCGATGTTGAGCGGGTCGGCCGTGCCGAACCCGTCGCCACCGACCGCGATGTCGCCGAGGTCGAGGTAGTCGGGGACGCCCACGGTCACCGCGACCGTCGCCTCGAGGTCGCCGTTCGCGACGGTGATCGTCGTCTCTCCGTTGCCGCTGGCGCTTACGAGACCCTCCGCATCGACCGACGCAACGCCGTCGTCACCCGAAGCGTAGGTCGTTCCGCTGAAGGAACTCGTCAGGTCGCTCGAGAATCCGAGATCGTCTGTACCGACGACCGTCAACTGCTGAGAGCCGCCGGGCGCGAGCGCGGGGCTCGCCGAGAGCGCGACGAGCGGGATCTCCGCAGGACACGATCCTTCGATCAGTCGTGCCAGGCCGAAGTTGCCGTGGTCGCAGCCATCAGCGCCGTTCGAGCCCGTCGCGAGCGTCAGGTACTTCATCGACGAGTCGAGGTCGATCTGGAGGAGCTCGCCGTGGTTGACGAGCGCCGGGGTCGTGTGGCTCTCGAGCACCTCTTCGTCGTCCGAGAGG
>CAYZGY010000177.1:0-11713 GCA_964478085.1 uncultured Planctomycetia bacterium | reverse complement strand
CGAACATGATCTTCATGCCGTAGACGCGCGCCAGCTCGACCATACGAAGCGCCGGCTGAATGCCACCGCACTTGACGAGCTTGATGTTGATTCCTTGGAAACGACCGACGAGCTTCGGAACGTCCTCGGGAACGATCGAGTTCTCGTCAGCGACGACGGGCAGCGACGACTTCGCGAAGACCTCTTCCATCTCGTCGAGCTGATCGGGCGGAAGGGGCTGCTCGATAAACTCGACGCCAAGAGCGGCGAGCTCGGGCGACTTGTCGATCGTCTCCTGAGCGGTCCAGCCGCAGTTCGCGTCGACGCGGAAGGTCGCGCTCGTCACCTCGCGCATCCGCCGGATGATCTCGATGTCGTCCGGTGTTCCCACCTTGATCTTGAGGATCGGATAGTTCGCGGCCTCACGCGTCTTCTCGATCATGTGATTGAGCGTCGAGATGCCGATCGTGAACGACGAGAGCGGCGCGTTCGCTGGATCGAGGCCGAGGAGTCGGTGGAGAGGCACTCCCGTGTTTCGCGTGAAGCAGTCGAAGACCGCGAGATCGAGCGCGCAGAGCGCCCCGCGGTTCTTCCCGAGTCGCTCGGCGGCGCCGTCGAGAAACTCGCGGTAGCGGTAGACGTCACCCGCCTCGACGTACTCGCGGATTCCCTCGAGCGCCTTCGCGACGGTGTCGTCATCCTCGTCGTAAAACGACGAAGGACTCGCTTCGCCACGACCGACCTTGCCGTCTTGCTCGACCTCCGCGATGACGACGTCGACGACGTCTTGAGACCCACGAGAGATCGTGAACGTATGACGAAGCTCGAGAGCTTCTCTTCGAATCGAGAGTTTCATGAAGACGAACCGTCGCGTTCGCGGGCTTCGAGAATCGCATCGACGAGAACATTCGGACCATAGCGCACGACGTCAGTCGCTGGAAGGCCGAATTCGTCGCCGACGCGCTCGAGCTCCGCCTTCGCGTTCGATTCCGATAGCGCGCTCGTGTTCGCGGCGATACCGACGATGATCGACGGCGTGATCAAGCTCGCCATCTGCTCGAAGAGCGACGCGACTTCGCGAAGGGGCGGCATCGCAGCGTTGCCGTACTTGATCTCTTCACGCAACGGATCGTAGCAAAAGACCATCGCTTGCGGTGCGCAGCCGTGAAGTAAGCCGAGCGTGACGCCCGAAAAGAGCGGATGGATGAGGCTCCCTTGGCCTTCGACCACTAAGAAATCGTTGTGTTGATGCTCGAGAACCATGCTCTCGGCTGCACCCGCGACGAAATCGCTCGTGACGGCGTCGATGGGAATACCGTCCCCCTCGATCATGATTCCCGTCTGGCCCGTCGCGAGGAACTTCGCGGAGTGACCCCGCTCCCCGAGCGCCCGCGTGAGCTCGAGCGAAGTCACCATCTTTCCGACGCTGCAGTCGTGGCCGACCGTGTGCACGCGATAGCACGACGTCGACTTAGCCGCATTCGTCGCGATCGGAATTCCCTCGGGCGGCTTGCGAACATCGTAAACTCGAACTCCCTTCGCATCGGCGCGCGCGCTGAGCTCGGGATCGTCACCGAGAAAGAGGTGAAGCCCGCTGACGATCTCCATCTCACGATCGATCGGCTCTTCGAAGTGCGCGCGCCATTTCGCGGGCACGCCTCCACCCGCCGGCGCGATTCCGATGAGCAGGGTGTCGACGTCGTCCGGGAGGTCCGACAGCTCGGCGACGAACGGAGTGTCTCCGCCGACACCCAGCAGCTCCTGCGCGGTCTTCCCGACACAGGTGCTGTCGAGCACCGCGACGACCTCGTCCCCGCGATAACGGAGCACGCCCGTCGCGGTTTTCGCTTTCGCCGGATCCGAGCTTCCCTCGGTCAGAATGACGATTCGACGCATCAAAGGTCTCTCGGAGCCAGAAGCGTTGCAATCGGCCGGGCGCGACGACAAAATGCGCCCTATCGAGGCTCGAGCGGTCTGCTCGTCAACATTTTCGGCAGATCGGGCGCCTCGTCTGAATAGATCCGTACCCATCATGCCACGAGTGATCAAGACCGTCTGCTCGCACGACTGTCCCGACGCCTGCTCGGTTCTGATAACCCTCGACGAGCAGGACGGCAAGAGCCGAGCGGTCCAGTTTCGCGGTGATCCCGACCACCCGTTCACACGCGGTTTTCTCTGCGGCAAGGTCAACTCGTACGAACGTTACGTGTACGACTCGGAGCGAGTGCTCTACCCGATGCGGCGCGTTGGAGAAAAAGGCGCCGGAGAGTTCGAGCGCATCAGCTGGGACGACGCGGTCGCGGAGATCGCCCGTCAGATCGAATCGGCCAGCAACGAGCACGGTGGCGAGTCGCTCCTCCAGCACTACTACGGTGGCACGATGGCGTCGGTCAACCGGCGCTGCGGCGACGCGCTCTTTCACAAGCTCGGCGCGACACGGCTCGACCAGAACATCTGCTACTTCGGAGCCGAGGCGGGATACCGCGCTGCCGTCGGTTCGGGCTACGGGCTCGATCCGGAGGACCTCGTCCACTCCGACCTCATCATCGTCTGGGGCTGCAACGTGGTCACGACCAACGTGCACCTCATGCAGTTCATCGATGCCGCGAGGAGGAACGGAGCGAAGCTCGTCGTCATCGATCCGTATCGCAACCGCACGGCGCGAAAAGCCGACGAGTGGATCCGCGTTCGACCGGGTACGGACACGGCGCTCGCTCTCGGAATGATGAAGGTCATCGAGAGCGAAGGGCTCCTCGACGAAGAATTCATCAAGACACGTTCGATCGGCTACGAGAAACTCTCGGAACGCTCGATCGCCGACTGGGCTCCCGCCCGCTGCTCCGAGGTCACCGGCGTTCCGAAGGAGACGATTATCGATCTCGCACGTCGCGTCGGTTCGGCTCGGGCTCCCGCGTTCAAGGTCGGCATCGGCCTCGGTCGCAGCTCGCACGGTGCTTCGGCCGTTCGCTCGGTCTGCACTCTCGCGGGAGTCGTCGGCGCCTACGCCAAGCTCGGCGGAGGAGTCCAGTACGACACGGGCTGCGAGTTTCGCGTCAACGCGGAAGCCATCGCGCGGCCGGATTGGCTCGAAAAGCCGACGCGTCAGCTCAAGATGACCGACCTCGCGATCGGCCTCGACGAGTGGAGCGATCCCCCGATCCGCTTCCTCTGGGTTCACACTTCGAATCCGCTCGCGACGTCACCTCTTCAGGATCGGCTTTTCCGTGGCTTCGCTCGCGAAGACCTCTTCACGGTCGTCCACGAGATCTTTCTAACCGACACCGCGAAGTACGCCGATATCGTCCTGCCGGCTCCCACTTTTCCCGAGTACGCCGATCTCTACAAGAGCTACGGTCACCTCTACCTGCAGTTTGGCAAGCAGGCGATCGAGCCCCTCGGAGAAGCGAAGTCGAATCTCGAGACTGTGCAGCTCGTCGCGCGCGCGCTCGGCCTCGACGATCCGTGGTTCGAGCGTTCGATCGAAGATCACGTGCGCGCCCTGCTCGACACCGACGATCCGAACTTCGAAGGCATCGACGTCGAGCGCGTCCTCGCGGGCGAGACGATCCGCCTCAACTTGCCGAAGGCGACGCCGGGCTTTCGCGACGGATTCAAGACATCGTCTGGGAAGTTCGAGTTCGCGTCGGAAGAGCTCGCGGCCGCCGGCTTCGAGGTCGTCGAGTTTCGCGGCGATCCGTTCGACACGGACCCGGACCGCCTCCCTCTGCGCCTCCTCACGCCACCCGCGCACTCCTTCTGCAACTCGACGTTTGGCGCCTCGGCGGCATCTCGAAGTCGCGAAAAGTCTGAGCCCGTCGCGTGGCTTCATCCCGAAGACGTTCCAGAAATCGCCACCGGCGACGAGATCGAGCTCTTCAACGACCTCGGCACCGTACGCCTTCTCGCTCGCGTGACCGACGAGACCAATCCCGGCACGGTGATCGTCGAAGGTACGTGGTGGGCCTCGCACTTTCGAGGTGGGCGCGGCATCAACACACTCACTTCGAATCGCCTGACCGAGTTCGGTGGAGGATCGACCTTCCACGACAACCGGGTCGGCGTCCTCAGAATCTGAATTCGACGATGGCAGAAAAACAGATCCGCCGCGAGGAGGTCGAAACCGAGATCCGGCGACACCGCGAGCTCTACTACAACCAGCAGCCGGAAATCACCGACGCCGAGTTCGACGCTCTGATCGACGAGCTCGAAGAGCTTGCTCCCGACAGCCCGGTTCTC
Source organism: uncultured Planctomycetia bacterium (assembly GCA_964478085.1). Lineage (GTDB taxonomy): Bacteria > Planctomycetota > UBA8108 > UBA8108 > UBA8108 > CAYMLL01. The sequence goes on along the minus strand of CAYZGY010000177.1, from coordinate 7,498 downwards.
GCCGAGGTCGGAGCGCCCGTCACGAGTGATGCCACTGCCGACGACGGCCTCCAGGGAGCGGGGCTCCCGACAAAGGCCCACCGCATCCCGATGGGCTCGCTCGACAAAGTTACGTCCGACCGTCTCGATCTCTGGGCCGAGAAGACCGGGCCGCTCTACCTCATTCAAGAGAAGTACGACGGCATCAGCCTCGAGGTCGAGTACGAGAACGGAGAGATGGTCGACGCCATCACGCGCGGCGACGGATTCGTCGGCGAGGTCGTCACGCACAACGCCGTCCACTTCAAGAACATCGTCACGAAGCTGCCCGTCGCGTTCACCGGAAGCGTTCGCGCCGAGGTCATCCTCCGGCTCAGTGACTTCGAGGAGCACTTCGCGACGCGCGACTTCGCGAACCCGCGCAATACGGTCAGCGGAACCGTTCGCAAGAAGCACGGCGACCGCTCGCTCAACAAGCACTTCGAGCTCTTCTTTTACGACGTTCTCGCCGTCGATCGAGAGTTCGAGACCGAGCGCCAAAAGATGGAGTATCTGCGCGACGATCTCCAATTGACCCTCGCTGTGTCGCACTTCGAGAAGACGATCGAAGACCTCCACACGATCTACGAGGAGTACCAAGGCTCCGAAGACTCGCCCGGCAAGCGCTACGGACTCGACTACGAGATCGACGGACTCGTCGTCCGGTCGGATTCGGTGGCGCTCCAAAACGAGCTCGGCAGTCGGCAGAATCGCCCGCGCTTCGCGATGGCGTTCAAGTTTCCGTCGGAGGGGCAGGAGACGATCCTCCGCGCGGTCGACTGGTCGCTCGGCCTCGGGGCGCGCATCACTCCGGTCGCTCGACTCGAGCCGGTCGGCATCGCTGGCGTGACCGTCTCGAACGCGACCCTCCACAACGTCGACGCGATCCAGAGCCTCGACATCCGCATCGGAGACCGCGTCCTCGTCGAGCGACGCGGCGACGTGATCCCGCAAGTCATGCGCGTCGTCGAGTCGAACGGCGGCGACGAGCCGACCCCGCCGACGAGCTGCCCGAGCTGCGAGGCCGAGGTCGAACGCGACGGCAAGTTCCTCCTCTGCCCGAACCCGAGCTGCCCGGGGAAGACCTACGGCGACCTCCTCAAGTGGATCAAGGAGCTCGAGATCGACTCCCTCGGCGAGAAGTGGGTCCAGATCATGATCGACGAGAAGCTCCTCGCCGATCCGGTCGATCTCTACGGTCTCACCGTTGAAAAGCTCCTCCCTCTCGATCGCATGGGCAAGACGCTCGCTGCGAAGATCGTGCGCAACATCGCTGAGACCCGTTCACCTCCGCTCGATCGATTCGTCGCGGCGCTCAACATTCCGGGTTTCTCTCGATCGCGCGCGCAGATGCTCATCGACGAATGCGTCGGCACGCTCGACAAGCTTCTCGCGCTCAGCACCGAAGAGATTGCCGAGATCAAAGGCTTCGCCGAGATCACCGCGGAGAATGTCGTGAACGGTCTCGCGACACGCGCCGATCTCATCACACGCTTGCGCGAAGCCGGTGTCGATCCAGCGGAAGGAGTTCCCGCCCCGGGCAGCACGGCGGCGGGTGGCGACGACGTGTCCGAGCTCACCGGCGCGTTTGCCGGGAAGACCGTCTGCTTCACAGGCGCGATCGCTCGCGTCGACGAAGCGACCGGGAAACGCTTCACGCGCAAGCAGCTACAAAACCTCGTCGTCGAGCAAGGCGGCAAAACAGCCAGCGGTGTCTCGGGAAATCTGGACTATCTGGTGATGGTGGATCCGGATTCCACATCTTCCAAAGCGAAAAAGGCACGCGATCTCGGCACGACGATTCTCTCCGAAGACGCTTTCTTCGAGCTGCTCGAGAGCTGACTTGCTCCAAAGAGATTGCTCCGATAGGATCTGGCGCCTGATCGACAGCCACTCACCAGCAAAAATCCGATCAAGAGCATGACTTCGAGAGGGGAACGCGAGCTTCAGTGCCGCTTCGGAACGGAGCGGCGAGCGTCCGCCTTCTACGACAAGCAAGTCCTGTCGAAGCTCAATCAGCTGATGCGCGACTATCTCGGGCGTCAGGAGATGATGTTCGTCTCGACCTCGGACGCGCACGGCAATTGCGACAGCTCGTTCCGCGCGGGTCTACCCGGTTTCGTTCGCGTCCTCGACGACGAACGTGTGATGTACCCCGAGTACCGCGGCAACGGCGTCATGGCGAGTCTCGGAAACATCTCGGAGAACCCGCACATCGGCCTGCTCTTTCTCGACTTCTTCGAGAGTGCCGTCGGGCTCCACATCAACGGACGCGCGGAGATTGTCGAGAACGATCAGGTCGCGACGCTGCCCGGCATCACCCAAGAGAACGTGCGCGAACTTCAACTCGACATGCTCGCTGCGGACGGACGTGCACCGGAGCGCTGGGTGCTCGTGCACATCGACGAAGCGTACATCCACTGTTCGAAACACGTGCCGCTGCTTCGCAAGCTCGACAAGAAGCTCGACTGGGGAACCGACGACGAGTTCAAGAAGGGCGGGGACTTCTTTCGCACTCGCGACGCGTAAGGTTCTGTCTGAAAAAGAAGCTTTTTCAGGCAGAACGTACTCTCCTGTCTTCGGGGGGCTTTCGGGAAGCCCCCTCTCGATCGCGGAGAAACCGCTATCGATTCACCCCCAACCAGCAACGCTTGTCGGACTGAGCGTCGTCGCTACTCGCCCGCGACGTCGAAGTTCTCACGCAGCTCGTGGTACTCCTTCGCGAGTGCCTCGACAAGCTTCTTCGACTTCTCGGAAAGCCGCAGGCCGACTTCGCCGCGGGAGAAGACGCCGAGGCTGTTGACCTGGGCGGAGACGGCACTGCGTCTGCTGACAGCTTCGCCGGCCATCACGGGAACAGCATCGACTTCCCCGAACCGGAATGCGACCGGCGCGGCTTTGGCCTTGAGCACCTTGATGGGCTGGGAACCCGCCATGGCTCGGCTCGCGTTCTCCGCGATCGGCGACTCCGCGATCGGCGACTCCGCGAGCGGCGACTCCGCGAGCGACAAATCGTCGCCCGGCGAACGGACCGGCTCGTTTGTCGTCGGAGCGATCATTCCCGTCCGGGAGAGCATCGCTACGACGAGCACCATCGACGCGAAAGTCGCGAGCTGGAAGCGGAACTGCCGCTTGCCGAACCGGAAGCCGAACGACAACCCACGCCATCGGCGCTTCGAGGTCTGGAGGCTCTCTTCGAGCGCCTCGCGGAGCTCCTTGGCCGTCGCGAATCGATCCTCTGCGTCTTCGGCGAGGCAGCGCATGCAGAGCTCGGAGAGACTGTGCGGAAGCCCTTCGCGAACTTCGTCCACAGGGGCGACTCGACCTTCACGCGCGCGCTCGAGCATGGCGGTCTCGGTCTCACCCGTGAACGGCGGTCGGCCCGTCAAGAGCTCGTAAAGAACGGCACCGAGACCGAACACGTCGCTCGCAGGCCCGACTCGGTCGATTTCGCCACGGGCCTGCTCGGGCGCCATATACGCGAGGGTGCCCGAGATCGCTCGCGAGCGCTCGCCCGCGACTGGCTCGGCCAGGCCGAAGTCGACGAGTCGAGGGATTCCATCTTCGCCGACGAGGATGTTCGACGGTTTGACGTCGCGGTGCAGCAGGCCGCACGCGTGAACAGCCGCGAGTCCTTCGCAGACCTGCGCGACGAGCTCGAGGACGCGACGGATCTTGAGTCCGCCTTCCTTCTGAAGCTCGACGAGGGTACGACCCGGGACATACTCGAGGACGAGGTACGGAAGTCCGTCGAAATGCTCGGCTCCGTAGCACTGAGCGACGAACGAGCTCTTCACCTTTGCGAGGGCGCGGCCTTCCTTGAGAACCTCCTCGATCGCGTCGGCGCTCGAGGCGTGAAAAACCTTGAGGACGACGTCGCGCTCGAGGTCCGGGTCCCAAGCGCGAAAGGCACGCGCCTGTCCGCCCTGACCGAGCACTTCCCGAACCTCGTACTTACCGACGCGCATACCGGCCTCGATGTGCGGCCGACGAGAGACTTCACCGCGAATCGAGGCACCGCGAATCGAGGCACCGCGAATCGAGGCACCGCGAATCGAGGCACCGCGAATCGAGGCTCCATCCGCCAAAATCTCCGCGGTATCCGTGATCGAGCTCGGAATCCGACCGACCTGGGTCACCGTCTCGGCACCCTCGAGGGTCGCGTCGATCGCGACGCCGCTCTTCGACCAAGCGGCGCTATCGCCGACCGCGACGCCGACCGCACCCGCGGAAAAACCGCTGGCGGCGAAAACTTCGTCTACGTCACGGGTCCAATCGAATCGAGTCTTCACGCTAGCCGAAATCATCGGAGGATCTCTAGGGTATCTTCAGGTTGTGGCCCCACGCTCTCTCGCAGCCTTCTCGTTGATCAGAATCGCCGTGGCTGCTGACCGTGTCCGAGTGACGCTTGGGTGAGTCACTCTCTTCGTACTCTTAGACGGTCCGAAACGTAAAATGTTCCGAGCTTTCTCGCGAAATCGACAAGATGCGACGAAACATCGCACGTTACGACAGGGCAAGCCGTTACAGCGTCGTTACGACTCCCCGGTTCGCGCTCCTGAAGGTGGGTGATTCGCTTCAGTAGACGTCGATGATGCGACGCTTCTTCAGATCGAAAAACTGCCCGTTTTTCGCGCTATGACGCTCGCCGCGATCGTAAAAATGAACGCCGTGATCGCCGACGATCTCCGCGACGCTGCCAGTCGTCTCGCCGCCCCGGACGACGATCGCCGTGCCCTCGTCGATGCCGATGCCGAGGAGCTGCGGAAAGGTCGCGACGACGCCCTCGAGATCGGCAAAGCGATTTCGCTGCGTGAAGTGCTGGTCGATCGCGACGCCGCGGAGGAATCCGAACGCACGCTCGTATCCCTCGGCCATCATCACCGTGTTGCCAAGCGGATGACCACGCACCATGTAGTCCGCTTGGATCGATGCGCCCGCCGAGCTTCCGCCGATCACGCCGCCGCGTGCGAGCACAGAGTGGAACCCCGCCTCGATCTTCGTCTTCGCGTACGCGTCGACGAGTCGCCACTGTCGTCCACCGCCGAACCAGACGCCCCCGGCTTTCGCCAGATCGACGAGAAAGGGCGCAAAATCGTCGGAGCTCGGAGTCGGTGCGTGACGCACGACGACGTTCTTCGCTCCCGCAGCGCGGAACATCCGCTCATCCCAACCGGGACGACGCGGCGCTCCACTGGCCGTCGGGACGACGACGATGAGAGCTTCCGGACCGCCTGCCGCTCGAACGAAGTGGTCGACGATCGCCTTCGGCATCCGTCCCCCACCGACGATGACGAGCGTGCCCTTCTCGACCTCCGGCACGAGGACCGATTCGACCGGGAACGGCACCGCAGCACGAGCGATCGCCGCACGGCGCAGCTGAGTGAGATCGGCGATATCACCGGAGTCGAGCTTCGTCTCCTGAGCGGGCCGTCGTGGCTTACCCTCCGGAGTCGACGCACCGAGACAGACCGACACGGTCGACGCACCACGAACCCGTATCTGACGGCCGCGAAGGATCATCGCCGTACCTTCGTCGATTCCGAAGCCGACGAGCCCCGGGTGCTTCGCGAGCGCTCCGAGGAGCCGCGCGCGTCGCTTCCGCGCGACGAAGTGCTGGTCGATGATCGCCCCGGGCACGAGATCGAAGCCTCGGCTGATCACAGCGGCGTCGCCGCCACTCTCGATCATCACCTTCGACTGAACCGCAGCGCCGGCCGACGTTCCGCCGACGACGCCTCCGCGTGCGAGCAGCTTCTGGAGCTCGCTTTCGACCGCAGTCCCCGCGTATGCCGCGGCGAGTCGAGATTGCTGCCCCCCGCCCATCCAAACCGCGGTCGCCCGGCGAAGCGGCGCGACGAACTCTTCGCCCTCTGCGGTCTCGCGTGAGCGAGTGTGAAGCGCGACGACGTCGGCGACTCCACGCTTTTTCCACTCTTCGACGAGCTTCGCGCCACCGTCCTCGTCAGCGGAAGCGCCGGCCGTCGGAATGACGACCAGCTTCGCATCCGCGCCGCCGGCGAGGCGAAGAAACTCGTCCGAGAGCTCCTTCGGAAAGGGTCCGCCGCCCACGAGGAAGAGCGATCCGCGAATGCCGCGATGGTCGAACCAATCGCCGTCCTTCGCGACGACGTGTGCCGAGGTGGCGAGCAGCGCGATCGAGAGCGCGAGCAGAAGCCGTGGAGAGAATCGAGGAGTGATCACGAACCTGACTCGCGCGGCCCCACCTCGCCCGATCCGCTCGACTGGCGGGGCTCCGTTCGAAACGGTGTGTCAGAGTACGCGTCGTCTCTCGCCGCTTGATCCCAGTTCTTTCTCTCGGCTGCCCGACCGAGACGTAGAATGACGAGAGTCAGCACCGTGATGAGCGCGCCGAAAGCGAGGATCATCAGAATCGGCGTGTACCAGTAGATCGTCGGCTTGAACCGACCCATGTGCTTGCTCGGACGTTGGTCGAGGGGAACGACCTTCTTGAAGTCCGTGCTGCGCTGGACGTTTTGGTCGGTCTTCGTCGTCTTGATCGAGCCGTCTTGGGCGAGGAGGATCGAGGTATTCCAGAAATTCGGCATTAGTCGACTACAGGGGGAGGAGGCGGTGGTGCGCGATCCGTCTTCTCGGCCGAATCGCCGGCCGAATCGCCGGCCGAATCGCCGGCCGATGAGCTTCCCGCTCCCTTCGACGGGTAGTTCCGCGCGACATCACCGTTGAGCAGAACCCCCCCTTCTACCGTGCTGACGATCGAAGCGCCACAGTAGTCCGTCCAAAGTCGGATGACCTCGATGTGTCCGACCGTGCGCCCGAGTCGGGTCACCTCGAACTTGTCGCCCTTCTGGATGCCGTCCTTCTCCCCCTTGTTGAGGATGACGATGTTGCGATTCGTGTCGACGGCGCGGAGCTCGGCCGCGATCGGGCGCCCCGGTCCATCGCCGCCTCGGAAGACCGTGCCTTGGCCCTGACCAGGATCTTTCTTCGACCCGCCGGCCTTCGCCACGACCGCAGGACCCGACGGCTTCGTGGCAAGCTCCTCGTGGAGAGCGTCGAGCTTCAAGAGGGAGTCGTTGAGAGCCGTGCGCAATCCGCCGACCTCCTCGGTGAGCTTCGCGACCGCCTCGTCGTCGGTGCTTCCGCCCTTCGATGCCTCCGCGACGGCATCGAGCTTTGTCGACAGGTCGACGACACTCTTTCCGAGTGTGGCCAGCTCCGCGAGCGCCTTGTTGCTGAGCTCCTCGAGCGCGGCGATCTTCATCGCTGACGCCTCGCCGGCCTTCGCTGCGTCGACTTGCGTTCGCAAATCGCCGAGAAGTGACGCGACCTTCGTCTCCGACTCCTTCGACTCGCGACGCAGCTCGCCCTGCTCACGATTGACCTCTTGCAGGAGTCGAATGACGCCGTTGACGCCCGACTCGATCGCCTCGAGACGATTCGCCGAGTCGGCCAGTCGCTCCGCCTCCTTGTCCGCCTCCTTGTCCGCCTCCTTGTC
>CAYZGY010000176.1:0-11729 GCA_964478085.1 uncultured Planctomycetia bacterium | reverse complement strand
CCGATGGGCGGCGGATGTCGCGATACCGGCACGCCGCGGCGGCGCGCCGCGGCGTCGCGGGAATGCGGAGCAACTCGTTCCAGAGGGCCTTCGATCGGCTCGAGTCGGCCACCGTGAGAACGAGCCCCATGCCCGGCATGAAATCGCGCCCACGCCGACCGATCGCGAGAACGGCCGAGGCACCCGCGGGTGCGGCCGCGAGCGACTCCTTCGAGACGGGAGCCGTTCGAGCGAGCTGGAACGGAAGCGAACGGTTGCCTTCCTTCAGGGAGAGCCAGAAGTCCGCCGCGAGACCGCTCTTCGTCGTCCCGACGCTCGCCACGACCCACTCGAAGCTCTGGATATCGGCGATCGTCTGCGCGAGGACGAGCTCCTCGAAAGCATGCGTCTTCGCGAGCGACGGCCTCGACGGATCAGCGAAGCGCTCGATCGCCGCGGCGACCTCGTCCTTGCGTGTCCCCGCGATCACGAGCGTTCGCGACGCGACCACCACTCCGAACGGACTGGCGTAGCTCGGGTATCCCCCGATCGCCTCGCCCGGCTGGAGAAACTCGGTGAACGCGGCTGCGCTCAGGCACGTCTCGCTGATCCCCTGCGCGAGCTGGTCCTTTCCAGGGTGAAGAACGACGAGCCCGTGCGGCATCTCGCGCCGAAGGTCGACGCCCGTGAGCGCGACCGCTGCCGACTGGAACTGCTTGAGCCCCGCGAGCAGCTTCGGGCTGATCGTAAACTTGCGCGCCGGTCGATTGCCGCGTGCGGGACGCTCGATCTCCGTCAGTCCGGAGACCTCGAGAATGCGATCGATCGCCAACGTTTGCCCGAGCGAAATAGACGAGATCGACGAGCTTCTGGGGCAGCTTCGGTCGTTGAGAAAATCACCATCGCTCGCCTGCGACGACGACGAAATCGAAGCTCTGCGTGAGCTCTGCGAAAGTCTGCAGTCGTTCGCGCCGGAGGATCAGCGCGACGAGGCACTCGAGCTCTTCGTCACGCAGACGAGCGTTGAATCTGTCCGTACGAAGAGCTTGCCCCCACTGACCGCAGGCGTCGACAAGCTGCGCTCGCCGAGTGAATTCCGCGCGAGCAGCTCGAACGAGTCCCCCGTCGAGAGCACAGCGACGTCACCTCGCGCCGAGACGCAGTAGAGCTTGCCGCCGATGCAGATCGGCGAGCCGAAGAAGTTCCCGCGTACGCGACCCGCCCAGACGGTCTTCCCGGTCTTCACGTCGAGGCACGAGACGATGCCGAGGTCGTTCCAGAGGTAGAGCTTGTCCTCGTAGACGATCGGCGTCGGCACGTGAGGCGACGACTTCGTCACGGTGTAGACCTCCTCGACGCTGAACTTCCCACCCGTCGAGATCGGTCGCACCGCGACGACGCGACGCTCGCCGGCACGAGCCCCACTCGAGCCGATGACGAGATCGCCCGCGACGATCGGCGAGCCGAGCGCACGCTGCGAGAAGGTCCCGAAGACGTCGATCATCCACTTCTCCTCGCCACTCTTCGGATCGACGCCGGTGATGCCTTCGAAGCAGTGCGAAAAGACGATCTGCTCGCCGAAATCCTCGCGCGTGTAGATGCAAGGCGTCGTGTAGCAAGCACGTTTCCCTTTGCGCGGGATCGACCAGCGGAGCTTTCCATCCTCACGACCGAGAGCGAGGAGCGAGCTCCCCTGCTTGTGATCGTTCGCGATGACGACGAGATCGTCGTAGACGATCGGAGACGTCGCGCCGCCTTGACCGTGCCGATATCGGCCGAGGTCGTACTCCCAGATCTTCTTGCCCGCGTGATCGTAAGCGATGAGCGGCGAGGCCTTCGGCGCCTGCCAGAGCACGTAGACTCGTTTCTCGTCGCACGTCGGCGTACTCGCCGCGTAGCTGTTGTTCTTGTGCTTCTTGTACGAGGAGAACTCGACGGACCTGCTCCAGAGGATCTTGCCGTCCTTCGTCGAGAGGCAGATCAGCCAGCGCTCGCCACTCTCCTCATCGGCACTCGTGAGCCAGACACGCTCCCCCCAGACGACCGGCGACGAGAGCCCCCTCCCCGGAAGCTTCTGCTTCCACGCGAAGTCCTTCTCGGTCCACTCGACGGGAATCGTCGTCGCGTCGCTGATCCCGCTGCCGTTCGGTCCGCGAAATCGAGTCCACTCTTGCGCCACGATCTCGTCCGAGGCGCTCGAAACGAAAAACAACACACACCAGATAAGCCGCAAACGCATACTCTCTCTTCCCAAACTTCGACTCGAAGGTTCACGGCGGACGCGAAGCGGCCGTCCTCGTCCCTCGAGTTCTCGCGGCGGGTCGCCGCGACATGAAGTCATCTCGATTCCCGAGAACGAACCACGCAGGTCATCACCCGACGTCAGCGACTCATCACCCTACGCGTCACTGTCTCACCTCACCCGGTTCTGACGCCAATACCTCCAACCCGGCACGAAGAACGCGATCGCCGACACCGCTCCGAAAATCGTCAGCCCGTAATCGGGCCAGAGCGCCATCGGAACCACCGCAGCATACAGCAGAACCGCCTGTGCGTAGAAGCGCCCCGTGAGAATCGCGGCCTTCGTGAGGAACACGGTCCCACTGAACAAACCGAGAACAGGTGTCAGCGTCAGAGGCGCGAGATCGAGTAACATCTCGACGCCGTAGAGAAGAACGCAGCAGATGATGCTCCCGGCCCAGACGTGCGCTATCTGGCGCTCGACAAACGTCACGGGGCCCGCCCGTCGCCGTAGAGCCCAGAAGATAGCCGCCCAAGCTCCGAGCCCGAAGATCCACACGGAGACGTACGGCATCGGCGTGTCGACGCCCTTCCACTGCATCCAATTCGTGAAGAGGCAGAGCACGAAGAGGACGAGACTGTGCCACATCCAGAGGACGCCCCAGTTCTGGAGCACAGCCGCGTGCTGCGTCTCGCGGAACATCCGACTGATGATGTCGAAGAAGCGACCTGAGCGCGCCGAGAGCTGCTCGTCGGAGAGGTACGCTTCGAGGTCGTCCGCGAGCGCGTCGGCCGACGCGTAGCGCATGTCGGTCGGCTTCTGAAGGCAGCGCAGGACGATCATCTCGAGGTCGCGGTCGACCTGCGGATTGAGCAGTCGCGGTGGCAGCGGGTCCTGCTCGAGGACTTGCAGAATCGTCTCGACCGGAGACGCCGAGGAGAACGGCGGGCGCCCCGTGATCGCGTGGTAGAGCACCGCGCCGAGCGCGTAGACGTCCGTGAGCTTCGACACGTCGCCGCGACTGCCCGCGGCTTGCTCGGGAGCCATGTAGCTCGGCGTCCCGAGCACGGCTCCGCTGTGCGTGAGCGAGTCGCCGGCCTCGAGACGCTTGGCGAGCCCGAAGTCGGTGACGAACGGTCGACCGTCCTCGTCGATGAGGATATTCGCCGGCTTGAGATCACGATGAAGGATGCCACGCTCGTGCGCGAACGAGACCGCTCTCGCGACGGCGGCGAGGAGACGCGCGGCCTCTTTCGCATCGAGCGGCGTCGTCGCGAGCATCGCCGAAAGCGTCGTCCCTTCGACGAGCTGCATCGTGAAGTACGGCTCGCCGCCCGACTCCCCGACATCGTAGACCGACACGATGTTCGGATGCTCGAGCCGCGCCGCCGACTGCGCCTCTTGACGGAAGCGCGTGCGATCGTCGGAAGAGGCGAGCGTTCCGGATCGAATCGCCTTGAGCGCGACGTCCCGATCGAGCCCGGCTTGCGTCGCGCGGTAGACGACTCCCATGCCTCCGCGCCCGATCTCGTCGATGATCTCGTAGTCGCCGATACGCTCGGGCAGTGGCGGCGTCGATTCTCCCGCGGGCTCGCCCGAACGCAGGGAGACGTCGATCGTCGACGAAGTGTCGTTCTCCTCTCCTTCATCGGACGTCGTCGAGCTGTCGGACGCGATGCGCGCGACCTCGCCCGCGAGGTTGGCCGCGGACCAGAGCTCGCGAAGCTCCTCGGCAAGCTCCGGCCGTTCGCGAGCGAAGGCCTCGACGTCCGCCGTCTCGCCACGATCCCGCGCCGCGCAGAGAGCCTCGATCATCTGCCAGAGCGCTTCGTCACGATCTTCGGAGAAGCAGCCTTCGGGCCCGTCGTTCGCCGCGGCGTCCGTCAACTCGCGTCTCCGGAACGGATGTAGCTGTCGAGATCAGCCCCGCCGTCGGCCTCGAGCACCTTGCGCAGACGCCGCAGCGCGCGCAAGTGTCGCATACCCGCCGCCGGCTCGCTGAGATCGAGCGCTGCGGCGACCTCTTGATTCGAAAGCCCCTCGAAGTGCCGCATGATGACGATCTCTCGGTCGTCATCGCTGAGCTCATCGATCGCGACCTGAAACCGTCGCGCGAGCTCCTGACGCATCGCTTCGGCGCTCGGCGTCAACTGCGCGTCCGCGAGGTGCTGCAGGAGATCGAGGCTCGATTGGCCGTCGACCTTCGGCGAGGCGAGCGCTTGCTCCCGATCGACGCTGCGACGCTTGGCGACACGATGGCGTCGGTGTGCATCGATGACTCGATCGAGAGCGATGCGCCGGAGCCAGATGTGAAACGGCACGTCGGCATTCTTGAGGTACTCGTCGAGGCGGCGATGGGCGTCGACGAGCACCTCCTGCACGACGTCGCTCGCATCGACTCGCCGCGCGACGGCACGATCGAGCCGCATGTCGATCAGACGGCGAAGCGATTCACGATGCCGCTCCAGAAGGCCGTCGACCGCCGCGGCCTTCCCGTCCTTCGCGCCGACGACCAGCTCCTGCGTCTCTTCCGAATTCGGCCACATCTCAGGATCCTTCCTCGGGCGGGACGACGTCCCGAATGGGCGTCCGAACGTCGGCCTCGATCACGCGCGTGTTCCACTCCGCGCGATACGCGCGCAGATCTTCGGTCTCGGGAGAACTCTCGCCGGCCGGCATCGGATACGACGTCATGCCGTGAAACGGAAGCGGCTCGACGCCGTCACCATGGCCCGTGTAGAGATCCATGTCCTTGCAGAAGCCGCCGCTCTTGAGGAAGAAGCTCCGGCGTCGCCCGCCCTCGAGCTGATCGACGCGATCCGCGCGAAACGACAGCGAAATCTCGTCACCGGGGCCGAGAATCGCGAAACGATTGTCATCCCCCTCGAGCAGCTCGCGAACGTCGCCGAACTTCGTGTAGTTCCCGGGCATCGCTCGGTAGTGCTCCCAGTGCTGAAACTCGCGATAGACGAAGCCCTCGAACTCGTCACCCGGCGGCGGATCGACAGGAAAGCCGCGGTACTGGAGATCGGCGACGTCCGCACGAAGATCGCGCAGGCGAATCGCACCGACGCTGCGGTCGTTTTTCTCCGCCTCGGCCGCGAGCGGCACGTCGCGCGCGGCGGCGAGAAAGATCTGATCCCAGGCGATCTCGAGATTCGTCTCGATGCGAATGCGCCGATCGCCGGCTCGAAGCAGGCCGTCGAGGTCGAGCGCCATCCACCGCGGGTAACCACCCGGAAATCCCCAGTCGAGCCGAAGCGGCTCCCAGCGGCCCGCGCGCTCGACGAAAAACGACGGGACTTTCGGTGTGAACTCGGTCTGGGAGGCCGCGAAGTTGGTCGTCGAGTATCCGTACTCGATGTAGCCCCAGAGGAAGAGGACCGGACGCGCGCCGCCCGACTTCTCGGCGACGATCGCATCGAGTTCATCGGAGAAGTCGATCTCGATCGAGTGCAGCCGCCGGAGCACTCCGCGAAAGCGAGGATCGTTCTCGAGGTCCGGGGCGTACTGACGATCGAGGTTCAGCACGGCGTCCGTCACGACACGACCCGACTGGTCGACGGCACGGACGGGGCGACAGCTCTTCTCGAACGCCGCTAACCCGTAGGGCGGAGCCGGCCCCGCGATCGCGAACATCTCGAATGGCAGCACGGTCGTTTCCGCAGGATGGTCGACGACGAGAAGACTCGCGCTGTCGAGGTAGGTGCACTCTTCGAGTGGCTCCAGAACGCGCAACTCGTAGACCGACTCTCCACTCTCGTTCGTACGCGGCTCGAGTCGCGGAATCGCGAGAACCTCACTCGGATCGGGCGTGTTGTACTTGCCCGGCGCCTCGAAATAGCCGAGACCGCCGACACCGAGGAAGTCGCCGACGAACTCGAACTCCTCACCGTTCCAGGCGAAGACCACGGGACACGACGAAGGCTTGCGCTCCTTCTCCCGAATCGTGTGGAGACGCGCCGCGGTGAGTCCGAGCTCCGATTGAAGGATCCCGTCGGGCCACAGAATACGGACGAAGTCGGGCGAAGTGTCCTCTCCGAGCAGGACGAAGAGACGCGTCGACTGTCGCACCGAGCCTCCCGTCCCTGCGTTGAGGCGCTGCGTCACGGAGCGCTGACCGCTGCGAACCTCGACCGTCGCGCCGATCGCGGCCGGATTCGATCGCTCGGACTCGGGCTTGACGTCCGCGAGCTTCGGGCCACGTAGATCGAGCGCGATCCAGTTGTACGCCTCGTCGACCTCGAGTCGATAGCCACGAAGCGGTTGATTCGCTCCCCCGAGGATCATCTGGACGCCGGCCTTCTCGCCGAGGTACTCGATCGATCCGACGAGCGGTCCCGCGTCCCCAGTCCGCAGCTCGAAGAAATCGGTCTTCTCGACATTCGGGATCGCGATCGTGCGGCTCTTCTTCGCATCCCCTTCGACGCTCGCATCGAAGATCACGAGGCTGAGCGTGCCCGTGCCCGCGAGGTCGAAAACACACCCCGACGTCCCGCCGAGGTTTCCGAAACGCTGGGCGAATCCCTCGTAAGGCGCGAAGCGCAGACCGCCTCGATTCTCGAGCAGCTCGATCGAGCTCCCTCCGAAGACGACGAGATCCTCGTCGCCGTCACCGTCTGCATCCCAACCGACCGTGTGGTTTCGTTGTCGATCGTTCCTTCCGACAGAGAGCCCTTCGACCGTCGTCGACGGGACGAACTTCCACGCGCGATGGTTCGAGTAGATATGCGGTCGCCCCGTCGCTCCGTCGAGGAGGAGAAGATCGAGATCGACGTCACCGTCCCAATCGGAGACGGCGAGCTCCGTCGCGACGAAGTCGAGCTCTGCGACACCGATCTCGGCAGCGACGTCGGTGAAACGGCCGAGCACTCCCTCTCTCACCTCGTCACGATGGTTCTTGAGAAGCTGCACCGTAGACCGCGTCGGCGGGGCCTCGCCTTCGCCTGGCAGATGACGCAAGACCGCGATGTCGAGATCCCAATCGCTGTCGAGATCGACGAGGCAGAGTCGCAGCGGAACGCCGGCTTGCGAACGAACCGCATTGCCGAGGTCCACCGGCGAGAAGTTTCCCTTTCCGTCATTGGCGAACGCGGTGAGGTTCTCACGGGTCGCGGTGACCAAGTCGAGGTCGGCGTCTCCGTCGAGATCGCCGAGCGCGACGAGGGTCGTGTCCCTGTCGAAATCGTGCGCGATCGCGTACTCGCCGGTCGTCGACCCGTTCTTCAACGAGTAGCGCACGAGACGAGGCGGGGGTCCGTTTCCGACGCGCTTCGCGCCCGCCGCGAGGATATCGAGGTTGCCGTCGCCGGTCACATCGCCGACGGCGAACGAGGTCTCGTACGCTCCCGTGCTCGCCAGCTTGCGCTCCAAGACGAGATCGCCCGTCCACGCTTCGCCCGTCACGCGAAGAGCCGGTCGACCCGGTACAGGATCGGCGGATGCACCGGCACTCGCCATCGACGGCGGATGCGTCCCGCGCATCGCGAGATTGTACTGTCCGCCCTCGCCGTACTTGACGCCGACGAGCACGGCCGCAGCGTTGTTTCGCAAACGCTGAAACTCCGCGAGGAGACGTGCTCGCTCCGCGCGCGTCTCCTTCGTGCGATGGAGATTCGCGAGCTGGTACCAAGCGGAGCCGAACGACGGTTGCAGCTGAAGCGCGCGACGGAAGAACTTGTTCGCCGCCTCGCGATCGTTCCGCTCTGCGAAGATCGAGCCGAGGTAGTACTGCGCGTGCGGATCTTCCGGGTCGAGCTCGGCGACCTTCTGGAAGAGCTCGAGCGCCCGGTCGCTCTGGTCGAGGTGCTGATGCTGGATGCCGAGCGAAAGGAGCGCGTAGCGATTCTTCGGATCGAGCTCGAGCGCCTTCTCGAACGCGGGGATGCACTTCTCTTCTTCTTGGAGATTGAGCGCGGCGATGCCGCGGTTGACCCACGCCGCGGCCCAATCGGGATGCGCCTCCGTCAGCTCGACGAAGATGTCGTGAGCGGCACCGTAGTCGTACTGCTCGAGCTTTCCGATGCCCTCGTTCATCTTGGCGATGACCTCGCGCACCGCAGCCGACTCGGGCGCCGGAGGTTTCGGCCGCATCAGGACGAGCAGAGCGAAGACGATGAGGAGGAGTACGACGACGAGAACCAGCGGATTCCGCCCCCCACCACTCGCGGGGCGATCAGCGGATTCGGACGACTTCGACGCGTCGGAAGTGTTCACGGGACAGGACCTTGCAGAAAGGTGTTTGCCGAGGATGCGGAACGATTCTACAATTCCGTGAACTCAAGGGAACACGGAATTCGGTCCTCGGCGCGCGCAACGGGATTCCTGCGGGTCGAAGCCGCCCGACGTTCGGAATTCTCGCAACCTGCCGATCGACCTTGGTCGATCTGGCTAGTGGCCTTGCGGGATTCCTGCCGGCGGCCTGGAGTCCTTTTCCGGTCCTTCTTGATCCGATTCGGGCGAGTCCTTCGTCCGGCCAACGCCTCAACGGAGATTCCTCACGTGGAACCGGGCGATCCGGAACTTCGACCAGACCGTCGTCCACGACGAGCTCGCAAGCACGGCACCTCAAAACGGGGGCGATCGGAGCGTGATGCGGCGAATCGCGATGCTGGGCGTCCCACTCGCAGTAACTCCGGGAGTGACGCGCGCTCTGCGGATTCCCGCCCGCTGAACGCCGCGAGACCCAAGGCCGATGCGGTGGGACCAAAGACTGGGCTGCCGGCGACCGAGAGTACGGAAGAGCTGGTACTCGAGTTTCCCTCACTGGCGGATCTGATCGCGCCGGCCGAATCGAGCTCGGAATCTCCCCTGGATGGCGCCGCCGAGGAAAGCACACTGCTCCACATCCCCGAGTCGATCGTCCAGCCCATTCCCGAGGACCTCTACTCGGCCTACGAGGAAGGCCCCTTCAAAAAGTGCACGGTCTGTCAAAACGCTCTCAGTGAAGCCTGCCTTTACGAAATCCAAAAGGTCTACCGCGGAACCGAGGTCATCTTCGAGACCGCGATCTGCCACAGTTGCGGCGAGGACCTCGTCCGCGAGCTCTCCGAAGAGTCTCTCGAGACGATGAAGGGCTACCTCCTCTGCAACTTCCAACCCTCCGACGAGGCGGGACACTGCCACTTCTGCGGCTTCGCGCGCGGCATCGTCTCGAGCTACACGTGCGTCGGGGCCTGCCACGGCTCGTCACTTCTCTTACCGCAGATCATCATGTGCGAGAAGTGCAGCGAGTCGCTCAACGAGAATCTCTCGCAGAAGACCCGGGATATCCAGGCGGACTTCGTCCAGGACAACTTCCCAGGCGTCCCCGCCGACCTGGACCTGAGCCCCTCTCTGGGCGGGCTGTTTTAGGACATCGTTCGCGTCGAAGCTTTACGGGCCCTAAGACGCTGGTTTCGTAGCATTCCGCCCATCCCTGCGTTATCTTGTGCGGCTCGTCATCCACTCGCCGCCGAGGTACTCGGATCATGCTCGCGCTCGTCGACCCCTCCGTAGTCCTGGGGTTCTGCCTGGAACACCAGTACTTCGCGATGTTCGCGATCCTCTTCCTCTGCGGCTGCGGCTTGCCCCTTCCCGAGGAGATCCCGCTGATCGCGGCGGGTGTCGTCGTCGGCTTCGAGAAGGCGAACTTCTGGCTCGCGTCGCTCACCTGTGTTAGCGCGATCCTCGTCGGCGACTCGATCATCTTCTTCGCGGGGCGCTTCGCCGGTAAGAAGTATCCGAACAGTCGCTTCATCAAGTTCATCAACAACAAGAAGGTGAAGGACTTCTTCGCGAAGCACGGGAACAAGACCGTGTTCTTCGCGCGCTTCTTCGCGGGGATCCGCATGGGCGTGTACGCGTACGCGGGTCAGCACGGCATGAGCTGGGGACGCCTGCTCTTCATGGATCTCCTCGGTGCGTTGATCTCCGGGCCGACATCCGTCTGGCTCGGCAAGTACGCCGCGGAAAGGCTCGGTGACACGCCGGACGAGGCACTGCAGCGTGCGCAGGATCTCTTCCACGACAACAAGCCGCTCATCATCTCGTGCCTCGTTCTGCTGATTCTCTTCCTCATCGGCTTCGCGGTCTGGAAGGCGAAGAGCTACCGCAAGCAGTTCAAGGAAGCGACGGCGGAATCGAAGGCTGCGAAGACGGCCGAAGCTGCGAAAGAAGCCGAAGCTGCGGGCGAGGATTCGCGTCCCGCCGGAGTTCAGCCCGAGACGGATCCGCTCGAGCCCGGTAGGGAGTCGCCGTAAGCACGAACGAGCAGCTCGATCGGGTGAAGGACCTCGACCCCCGTGACGCCCTTCGCGAGGAGGCCTGCGCGAATCTGCATCGCGCAGCCAGGATTCCCCGTCACGAGAATCTCGGCGCCCGACTCGACGACGCGATCGGCCTTCTGGTCGCGAAGCTCGTCGGCGATCTTCGGCTGGAGGAGGTTGTAGACACCGCCACTTCCACAGCAGCGGTCGCTGTCGACGAGCGGGACCAGCTCCAGCTCGCGAATGCTCCCGAGTAGCGACTCGACGACGTGCGCACCGACGCGCTGCCCATGCTGCAAGTGACAAGGCTGGTCGTACGCGACCTTGTGCGCGATCGATCGTTCCGGAGGCACGATGCCGATCTCGTCGAGAAACTCCGCGATGTCCCGAACGGGCGCACCGAGCCCTTCGGGTGAGGACGAGCTCGGCTCCTTGAGCGCTGCGCCGCAACCAGCCGCGTTCGTGACGATCACATCGACTTTCGCGCCTTCGAACGCCTCGGCGTTTCGCGCGTAGAGGCCGCCCGCCTCATCCAGAAAGCCGGCGTGACGATGAAGCGCGCCGCAACAAGTCTGCGCATCCGGAACGACGACGTCGCAGCCGTTCTTCTGCAGGACGCGAATCGTCGCACGCGCCGTGCGCGCGAACCACTCCGACGCGATGCACCCGAGGAAGAGACCGACCCGCATGCGACGCTGCCCCTCGGCCGGGTAGACGCCACCCGCGAGACTCTCGGTCGTCGGGACTCGCCTCTCCTTCGGATGCGGAATCTCCGGCTGCATGCGATGAAGTCGCGCGAGACGCCGAGACACGCTCGGCAAGATCAGATCGACGAGCGCACGAAGGCGCGTCCACTGGTAGAACCAGAGCAGATCGCTGATCACGGCGATGCGTGCGCGGTGAGGAAGGACCCGCGAGAGAAGAACGCGCGCGACACGATACGCGATGCCGCGTTTCGTACGCTGCTTCTCGAGCTCCTCGCGAAAGCCCTCCATCATCTCGGCCATGTTGATGCCCGACGGGCAGACGCTCTCACACGCGCGACAGACGATGCATTGATCGAGGTGGCGCCGCACCTCCGAAGTGACCTCTCCCTGCCCCTCGGCGTAGCCGCGCATCAAGTAGATGCGTCCGCGGGGCGAGTCGGCCTCACGACCCGAGCCCTCGAAGGTGCGGCAGTACGGGATGCAGAGTCCGCAGTGGACGCAGTCGCGCGGTCGCGGGTACTCGGCGTATCGCTCTGGCAGCTCCTTCGTCTTCGC